>NZ_JAUYVV010000010.1:0-123071 GCF_030689165.1 Oceanobacter sp. 4_MG-2023
GATCGGCCATCGTTTGTTGATGCTGCCTTCCCAACCTTCCCAACCTTCCCAACCTTCCCAACCTTCCCAACCTTCCCAACCTTCCCAACCTTCCCAACCTTCCCAACCTTCCCAACCTTCCCAACCTTCCCAGTCGTTTCAGGCTTTGGCTGCCTGCACACCAGATATCATGGCTGCAAAGGCCCCTGACCCGTCACAACCACCATCGACGCTTGATTGTCGTCGTGTTTGAATCCAGCCATCACCGCCTCCTGCGTTTCAACATTCGATCAGACCATGGTTATGTAGGTTTTTCTACAGTTTGAACGGGTTGGTACAGGGCCGAAAAGCACCATGCAATACAAAAAAGAAAGGAACCCGGTGTAGAAAATCAATACCTTGTTACCAACCACTGGCACTATTTCAAAGCCTGTAAACACAGGATTTTCGCTATCTCGGCAGCGGCAGGCAGGACAAAATTTTTACCATGAGTCAGTCTATATTATCAAAATTGAATCACCTGTCCGGTTTATCAATTACCCTGCAGACAGAGCCGATGCTAGATTAAAGTTCTCGAACTTGGTCGTTTTGAGTGTTGTGACATTACCCGTCGCCACTGCTCCCCGGTGTATTCCTTCTCATCGTTACAAGCAGTGGCCGACGGGCTTTTTTCAAGACCGTTCGATGTCCATCGTCAATACGCTTGCCCATGACCAGCAGTGAGCCAAATAACGCCTCGCGGATAACCGGCTAACCCGTAACATGGACAAGCGGCACCATGCATGACTAACCCGGCCAACAACCGGCATCCGGTGCTACAGATACACCGATCAGGAGAATAAAATGAGATTATGTGTTGCAGGTGCCGCAGGCGCCTTTGGCCAGAAACATCTGGACGCCGTCGCTAACATCGACGGTGCTGACGTCGTATCCGTTGTCGGCACCCGCCCCGACGTGATCAAACAAGTCGCAGAAGAACGTGGTATTCCACACTATTGCACCGATCTGGCAGAAGCCCTCGCCCGCGACGATATCGATGGTGTCTTGCTCGCTACGCCAACCGGCATGCACGCTGCCCAGGCCATCCAGTGTCTGGAAGCTGGCAAGCACGTCATGGTTGAAATTCCGATGGCGGACAACATAGAGGATTCCCGCAAACTGGTGGAAGTCCAGCAGCGTACCGGCTTGGTGGCGATGTCTGGTCAGACTCGTCGCTTCAACCCTTCTCATCAGTGGATTCATAACAAGATTCAGGCCGGTGAACTGAACGTGCAGCAAATGGACGTGCAGACTTATTTCTTCCGCCGCACCAATACCAACGCCAAGGGGCAGGCCCGCTCCTGGACTGATCATTTGCTGTGGCATCACGCCTGCCACACGGTTGACTTGTTCCAGTATCAGACGGGTGAAACCTGTAGCCAGGTTCAGGCTTTGCAAGGGCCGATTCATCCGGATCTGGGCATCGCCATGGACATGAGTATTGGTCTGAAAGTCCCTGGTGGCGCTATTTGCACGCTGTCGTTGTCGTTTAACAACGAAGGGCCCTTTGGCACTTTCTTCCGCTATATCTGTGACCAGGGCACCTATATTGCCCGTTACGATGATTTGGTGGATGGTTATGAAAAACCGATCGACCTGTCTGGTGTCGCGGTCTCCAACAACGGTATCGAACTGCAGGATCGTGAGTTTATCGCCGCGGTCAAGGAAGGCCGGGAGCCAAATTCCAGCGTCGCGCAAGTGTTGCCGGCGATGGAAACCCTGGATCAGCTGGAGCAACTGCTGAACGCAGACTGAGCAGCCAGCAGGCCTCTGCCTTGAAAGCTTGAAAAGACAGGGGCCGATGTACCATCCAGATGTTTCCAGAAACCGGCTTGGCCGGTTTTTCCGTTTCTGACACGAGGTATTTTATGACTGCGCTGAACACTGAATTTAATCATCCCGGCATCGGTCTTGGTTGTATGAACCTGTCTCATGCCTACGGTGTGCCACTACCGGAAGACGACGCCATCCGGGCCTTACACGCCGCTTTCGATATGGGCTACCGCCATTTTGATACCGCCACCCTGTACGGCGGCGGCAAAAACGAACAGCTGCTGGGCAAAGCCCTGAAACCACTGCGCAACGATATTTTCCTGGCCTCCAAAGGTGGCATGCAGATTGGCGAGCAAAGCGGCCTCAAGGAAATCAACGGCTGCCCGACGACCTTGCAGCAACAGGTCGAAAACAGTCTGCGCCGCTTGCAAGTTGATCATATCGACCTCTACTACCTGCATCGCCTTGACCCCAACACGCCGATTGAAGAATCCGTTGGAGCACTGGCCGAGATGGTCAAAGCGGGCAAGATCGGCGCGATCGGTTTATCCGAAGTCTCCGCCGCAACCTTGCGCCGGGCCCATGCGATACATCCGATTGCCGCACTGCAAACGGAGTATTCACTGTGGAGCCGTAACGCCGAGATTGCCGTACTGCAGGCCACCCGGGAACTGGGCACGGCATTTGTGGCCTTTTCTCCCCTTGCCCGTGGTTTTCTGGCAGATGGCCTGCAAGAGGTTGACTCGCTGGAGCCAAAGGATATCCGTCGCAATATGCCACGCTTCCATCCAGACAACTTTGCCGCCAACCTCACCTTGCTGGACGCATTCAGACTAGTGGCAAAACGGGTTGGCTGTACGCCAGCACAGCTATCTCTGGCCTGGGTCTGCGCGCAAGGAGATCATATTGTGCCGATCCCGGGTACCCGCAGCGTTGCCCATATGCAAGAAAACCTGCAAGCCGCCACGGTCTCGCTATCGGCCGATGTTATCCATGAGCTGAATCAGTTGATCAATCAGCAGACGGTCAGCGGCAGACGCTATAACCTGGCACAGCAAGTCGAAGTGGATACCGAAGAATTCGCAGAGTAAGTGGCTTCGATGACCGCCATGGCATGCCGCAATCGGCAACACCGGTTCGGGCCATGGCACTTATGCTATAAAAATAACAAACATGTATAACAACGCCTTATGAATACCACCCCGTTACACCTTATAGTCGATCAGGCCCGCCCACCTGCTGGCAGCCATCAACGCATTTCCCGCTACACCCTGTATAGTGAGGCCCCATCGGACAGCGATCCCGAATTTGTCCATATCGAGGACATACCCAGTCGAGCCAGACTGTTCGACTGGGCCATTAATATTCATACCCATCCGAACATGTTCCAGCTGATTTTTGTGCGCAGCGGTTCGGTACGCGTCTTTATTGATGGTCAGGAAGAACATCATCAGGCCCCTGTGATTGTTTCGGTGCCTGCCGGTGTCGTGCATGGCTTTGAGTTTGAACGGGAAGCCACCGAAGGCTGTGTGATTACCGTTTCCCGGCTGTTGATTCAGGATGACCAGTTTGCCCGCCAGTTTCCGTTCGGGCAGGAACTGCTGCAAAGTGCCCGGATTATTCAGCTGAGCCAGCACCCAAAAGAGCTGACCTTTATCGACCAGACGGTACAGCAGCTGACCGAAGAGTATCTGGGTAACGCCCTGGGCAAAAAATCCATGTTTGCCTGGTTGCTGTTTGGTTTGTTACTCAAACTTGGACGCCTGCTTGAAGAACACCCGGACAACACCCCGGAAGACATTCATAGTGAGCGTTTTCGCCACCTCAACAGCCTGATCGAAGGGCATTACCGCCAGCATCAATCGGTCGAATTTTACGCCCAGGCACTGCACACCACTCCCACCAGCCTCAGCCGCACCTGCAAACAAATCGCCGACAAGAACATCACCGATCTGCTCTACGACAGGCTGGTTCTGGAAGCCCAGCGCATGCTGATTTACTCCTCCGTCCCGGTATCTCTGATTGCCTACGACCTCGGATTCCACGACCCGGCGTATTTCTCACGTTTTTTCCGCCGCCGGGTGGGTTTGGCACCCACCGCCTTTCGAGAGCAACGTGACGGCACTCATGTGTCCGCTGGATCAGCCGATTGAACGAACATTTGAACGAACGATCAAGTAGGTGGTCTGAAAGCACCATCGACCGCTGCCTGTAACTACTCACGCAGTGATTATTCTCATGCTTGATTTGACAGGCTTCCCCTATGAAACTCACCGCCCCATGTACGCCTATCGAGTTCTCAACCAAAGATATTTATGGCAACTCCGTCAGCTTGAGCCATTACTCGGGCAAAAAAATTCTCTTGGCTTTTTTTCGCGATGCCGCCTGCCCTTTTTGTAATGTGCGCCTTTATGAACTCACCAACCAATACAATGCTTTTCAGGAGGCCAATGTTGAAATCATTGCAGTCTTCAGCTCAACAGCGGAAGAAGTCCGGCGTTTTGTGGCCCGCAACCCGCGTCCGTTTATCTTGCTCAGTGACCCCGATCTACAGCTGTACGAACGTTATGGTATCGAACACTCCACCACCGCCCTTATCAAAGCCATGTTGTTCCGTCTGCCACAGATGATCCGCGGCTTGCTCAAAGGAGGAAAAAGCGATATTCACAACCCGCACATGAAGCTGGTACCGGCGGATTTTTTGATTTCGGAGCAAGGAGAAGTCCAGCTCGCGTGGTACGGCCGCGACACCGGCGACCATGTTCCAATGACTACCCTGAAACAGTTTGCAGCGGGCCAACTCAGTAGCGCAGAGAGCTGCCCAACCCGTTAAACCAACAACTTGCCACACTGTGTGAGCCGAAAGGACCCTGGCTCAGTTCCCCACCAATGACTCTTGCGCCAGCAACTGCTCTACCCAATGTCCCCACAAGGTGCAATAGGACGCCATCGGCGCGGTAAAATAATTGAGGGTGCGAGCATTCAGAAACAACATCCCCAGCAAACGACCGTCACTCATCATCGGCATGGTCAGACTGGAACGATAACCCTGTCCCAGTAACGCCGCACTGTGTGCCGGCAACTCTTCCACCCGAAACTTGCGCATATCCCCCACCACCCGAATACCCGGACTGGCGACCAGGGATTGCAGCGATGGCACATTTTCCAGCAACATCTGATAACCGTCCAATAGCCGGGTATCGTCTCCGGCGCAGGTCAGGCTGGACAAGTAACCTGTGTCGGCTTGATAGCGCGCCAGAGAAAAACGATCGATACCGGAGTACTGCTCACGTAAGACACGATAGAGATGGTGTACATGATCCTCAAACGACCGCGATGGCGATAACTGCCGATAAGGGTCGATATAGTGTTGTTCTGAGGCTGGGTTATCGGCCATAGCGGTCTCCGGGGGCTGAAAGCTGAAAGAATACGGCAAAAGCCATTGTTTTCAGTCTAGCCAACGCAACCGGCGATACCGCTGACTCATATCAAGGCAGCCAGGTAACAGCCAGGGCCATTAAACAGACAGACACGCCAATAACACGCCAAACAAGTCAGCGTTGATTAAATCAAATTATTCAGGGAAGCCGGTTTCAGCAGAGCGGCCGGTTACTGACCAGCCGCTTGTTACAATGATTATTGGACGGAGTACGGCGTTCGGCGTTACCCCGTGTCCAACCGTTGGCTAGCGTGGGTTAACCTCAACCTCGCACAGTACCGAGTTGGCAATAAAGCAGTGTTCATGGGCTTTGTGATGCATGGCCAGAATGGCTTCAGCATCGGGAATTTTATCACCTTCAAAGACCGCCAGTGGCGACAGAAGAATACGGCTAATATGAAAGCGACCGTCGTCTCGCTGGGCCAGTTCCGCAACCGCGTGGTCTTCATACGACACCACGTTCAGACGTTTTTTGGCGGCCAACGCCAGGAAGGTCATCATATGACAACTGGCCATGGAGGCTGCCAGCATTTGCTCCGGGTCACTGCCATAATCGTTACCGGCACCGCCAGCGGCCAGCTGTACCTGATGGCCAAAGTCGAGTTGATGGCGGCGCTCAAACCCCTGGTGAGAAAATTCACCTTCGCGCTGCCAGTGTAAATCCATGCTGTGTTCTGAAATCTTCTGGGTCATTCTCTATCCTTCCTGAAACAGGCGGCTGTCCAATCCATTCGTTTACTTGATCCAATACCTACGGCCTGCCAATACCCTGATGCAGGCGATACCTTGGCCATCAAATCATAAAACGCCTCGGTATTATTGCTGCAAGCAGGGTAGTTATTCACATCGGGTATTACTCGGCCAATGTTTTACGCAAGGTAAACGCACCCCGTAGCTGACCGGCCTGATAACCCACAGCCCTGTCATGCGGATACAGTTTACTGAGACGGGTTTGTACTGGCTCTGCCAAGGCCGAACCATGGCAGTTCAGACACAATGCCCCTGTTGGTATCGCTTTCATATAACGATATTCGCCGTTTTCAACGGTACTGGCTTCCAGCGTAGCCGGGGTTTCTCCTGCAGCCAGGCGCTGGTCAAAGTCCTTCAGCGTGGCCAGCTCCCAGCTGTCCGGGGCATTGTCCGGGTTACGTATTTTTAATGAGGTACGTCCTACCGCCCAGTCTCCCTGACTATGTGCTGTAGCAATCTCGGGGGCCTCCACATTGCACAGATGGATCGCTTCGGTTGGGCCACCCGCCTTCATACCTTTTTGTACGGTTTGCATCAGCTGCTTGCCAAACATCATGGCTTGCTGCCGCGCTTCCTGGTTGAGGCTGCCTTCTTCAGGCTGCTCGGCACGAACGGCAGTACTTGCCAGCGCACCTGCCAGGCCGCCAACCAGACACGTCAACGTTAATAGTTTTTTCATTGTTATCTCTCTCAAAAATAACCAAATATGCACAAAGGAATACAATCAGCCTGAAAAAGCGGATTGGTTATCACCAAATCCGCTGTCTGGGTTGTACTGGAATTATCGGTAAACGCTTGGATCAATTTCCACTTTGTGGACATCGCCACTCCAGCCATCAAAACCACCCACCAGCATTTTTACCTGATCAAACCCCATACGTTTCAGGGTATGGGCGGCCAATGTACTGCGGCCACCATTTTTGCAATACAACAGGATGCTGGCGGTGTTATCAGTCAACGCCGGATGATCCCCCACCCTGAATTCCAGCACACCACGCGGTACATTGACCGCTCCCGGCAAGTGGCCCATCTCGAACTCAGCCGGTTCCCGTACATCCAGCACGACTGCGCCATTGGCCAGCAGTCCTTCAGCTTCCTCTGCGTTGACCGGGTTAACGGACACTGAGGCTTCAGACAATAAATCTTCTTTTTTGAGTACCATTGGGTTTCCTCTCGATGATCGATCGTATCAGAACAACATGCCTGCATGGCTATATTGACAGTGTGCCACGTAACGTCAATCGTCACCAACTGGCGTGTGACCCGCTGGCCCAATCTGAGCATGGTTTATCAGTCGTGACATCGTCAGCTGCTCAGAGCAGCCACAGGCCAGCACAGAGACTCATCAATGGCCAACCCGCATAAGGACTGAATAGATAACGCCAAATGCGCAGCACAGGGACATAACCAATACCGTGAACCAAACCCGCCGCAATACCCCACAACCCGAGTGGTAGTAATATGTGCGTCTGTTCATCCGGTGCAACAGCCACCAGTTGCGGCATGGCCAGCCATAATCCAGCCAGTCCCAGCGCTCCCAGGAAGGATAACCCGCGCGCCCAAAAAGCATACAGCGGCCCGTAGGCCGCATAATCCACTGGAGGTTTGTCTGGAACAGGCATTGCCTTACTCCGCATCCCGATCCATATCTTCGTAAAACTCCAGCCACATAGCGTTTATCAGGCCAAATGAGCAGGCCAGTAATACACCGAGAATCCAGGCAAAATACCACATACTATTTTCCTCGTAGTGCGAGCCAGACGTCTGTGTCTGGCTACCTGTTTGGGTTTTGCTGTTTCCGTTTACCGGGTGTGGCCAGGCCAGATCATCCGAGCACTGCTCGGCTGATCTGGACGCTGCCAGCAACAGCCTTGATTCATTAATACGTGCTGTATTTGTTGTCTTCAATAAACTGATTGGTCAGGCGACCCCACATTTTGTAGTAGCCCCAGATGGTGTAGCTCAACACAATCGGTACAAACACCATGGCGACCCAGAACATGATATTCAGCGTCATTTCACTGGATACCACATCCCATACGGTCAGGCTGTGAGACGGCTCCAGACTGGATGGCATAATGAACGGGAACAGTGAGAACCCAGCGGTCAGAATAATGCCGGTAATCGCCAGCGAGCTGGAGACAAAAGCCATCACACCACGATTCATCATCGACATCAGTACCGTCAGTGCCAGTCCGGCAAAACCCAACAAGGGTGCGATCATCATCCAGGGATGCTGGCCATAGTTGCTCAGCCAGGCCCCTTCTTGCGTTGTCACCACTTTATCCAGAGGGGTCACTGCCGCAGCGGTGCTTTTGATATCCATGATCACATAGCCATCAATACCCATCCAGATCCAGACACCGGCGAGGGCAAACAGCGCCGCCACCAGTACTGCCAGCGCAACCGTAATCCGGCGGGCGCGCTCATGGAGTGCTCCGTCAGTCCGCATTTGCAACCAGGTGCCACCGTGCATCATCAACATTCCCAGACTCACCAGACCAGCCACCAGACCAAAGGGATTCAGCAAGGCCCAAAAAGAACCGGTATAGGTAGAACGCATAAACTCATCCAGACTGAATGGCACTCCCAGAATCAGGTTGCCAAACGCCACACCAAACACCAGGGCAGGCACTGCACCGCCGATGGTCAGGCCCCAGTCCCACAGGCTGCGCCAGCGGGGATCATCCACTTTGGCGCGGTATTCAAACCCGACCGGGCGAAAAAACATGGCGAACAACACCAGTAAC
The DNA here is from genome assembly GCF_030689165.1 of Oceanobacter sp. 4_MG-2023. NCBI lineage: Bacteria > Pseudomonadati > Pseudomonadota > Gammaproteobacteria > Oceanospirillales > Oceanospirillaceae > Oceanobacter > Oceanobacter sp. 4_MG-2023. The sequence goes on from NZ_JAUYVV010000010.1 coordinate 8,731, forward strand.
ATTGCCCAGTAAAAGCCCGAAAATGCCACCGCATAAACCACAGGCCAAGCGGCAAAAATGGCCCCACCGGCAGTAATAAACCAGACCTGGTTACCATCCCAGTGCGGCCCGATGGTGTTCAGCATCACCCGGCGCTCGGTATCGGTACGGCCGATGATTCGCAGCAGCGCACCAACCCCCATATCAAAGCCATCGGTAACAGCAAAGCCGACCAGCAATACGCCAATCAGTACCCACCACACCAGTTTCAATACTTCGTAATCCATAATTCCCCCTTACGCCTGTTCGTTACGGGCTTGCAACGGCTGCGCTTTTGGCCCAGCTGCTGTACCGCCTGTCATGGAGTGACTTGCCTCTTTCTCGAAATGATAACGACCAGTATGCAGAGCAGATGGCCCCAGACGGGCAAACTTGAACATCAGATACACTTCGGCAACCAACAAGGCGGTATAGAACAGTACAAAACCGGCAATACTCATCCACAGCTCTTCAACCGACCGGGTTGAGGTGGATAAATGAGTTGGCAGGACTTCACCAATAGACCAGGGCTGACGACCGTATTCCGCTACAAACCAACCCATTTCACAGGCCAGGAAAGGTAATGGGATCGCCCATAACAAGGCTTTTTGCAGCCAGGTCTGCTTATCGATGGTTTGACGGGCAGAATGCCAGAACGCCAGCGCCACCAGCAGGAACATGGTAAAGCCAATAGCCACCATGATACGGAAGGTAAAGAACATGGGGGCAACGCCCGGAATAGTGTCCCGTGCGGCCGACTTGATCTGGTCTTCTGTAGCGTCAATAACGTCCGGAGTATATTTTTTCAGCAGCAGGCCGTACCCCAGATCGTCCTTGACCTCATCGAATGCCGCCATGGTTGCAGGTGATTCATCCCCGGCTTTCAGTTGCGTAAAGAGGTCGTAAGCACCGATACCATTACGCACGCGCTCCTCGTGTTCGACCAGCAGGTCCTTGATACCCACCACTTGTTCGTCCGTTGATCGGGTCGCAATCAGGCCCAGCACCCAGGGAATCCGAATCGCGTAGTCGGTCTCCATGGTTTCTTCATTAGGCAAACCAAACAGGGTAAAGGCAGCAGGAGCCGGATGGGTTTCCCATTCCGCTTCAATGGCAGCCAGCTTGGTTTTTTGTACATCGCCAATTTCGTAACCTGATTCATCACCCAGCAGAATCACACTCAGAATGGCCGCCAAACCAAAGCTGGAGGCAATGGCAAACGAGCGACGGGCAAAGGGCAGGTCACGTTTTTTCAGCAAATAATAAGAGGAAATCCCCAGTACAAACATGGCACCGGTGACATAACCAGCCGACACGGTATGCACAAATTTGACCTGGGCAACCGGGTTAAACAACACCTCAACAAAGCTGGTCATCTCCATACGCATGGTGTTGTAGTTGAATTCAGCGCCGACCGGGTTTTGCATCCAGCCATTGGCAATCAGAATCCACAAGGCCGACAGGTTCGAACCCAGTGCCACCAGCCAGGTGACGATCATATGCTGTATCCGTGTCAGGCGATCCCAGCCGAAGAAAAACAGGCCGATAAACGTACTTTCAAGGAAGAAAGCCATCAGACCTTCAATCGCCAGCGGTGCGCCAAAAATGTCACCGACATAATGGGAGTAGTAAGCCCAGTTGGTACCGAACTGGAATTCCATCGTCAGGCCTGTCGTCACACCCAAGGCGAAGTTAATACCAAACAGCTTGCCCCAGAACTTGACCATGTCCTGATAGACCTGCTTGCCTGTCATCACATAAGCCGATTCCATGATGGCAAGAATAAACGATAACCCCAACGTCAGGGGTACAAACAAAAAGTGGTACAGCGCGGTCATAGCAAATTGCAGCCGCGACAAGTCCACCATACTTTCACTGATCATGGTTGATCCTCCAAAGGCAGTGCCGTGGAACGTTCAGTTGAGTGTTGTGAAACGAAAATTCAGCGACTGAACCTGGCGGAAATACAACGCTCCGCCATCGCTCAGCGACTGTAACAAAACAGCTTGTGGATCACGCAGATCTCCAAGCTGAGACAAAACCGGTCTTACAAAACAATGATCAATCTGCCCCGCAAACAACCACCAGTACCAGAGATATTCCGGCAGCAGCGAAGCAGCTGTACTAACCCGATGGAGCGCCAGCACAAGCCGGAAGCGGGTCGTAACACAGGGCTTTTTCCTGTGCCACCGAACTGATACACAAAGACCCGATCGCCCGGCCGGGATACAGTACATAGTCATCGGGAAGTTGGAGAAGCGGCAATTTATCAACGTCAGCTTCCGGCTCAGATGCAACAAAGGGACGTAACCCACCGGGAAGCCACCACATACCGCTAAAAATCAGTCCATCACACACATAGGCAACCCGCAGCGCCGCAGGGTCCACCACCACCCGGATGTAGCTTTCACCCAGTGCCAGTGTGTCTGGAGCGGCCGAGCCTGACAGGGCGCCAGCATCCAACATCTGACCCGGTATATTCATGATCTGGGTCATTTCTCCAGTAAACAGTAAATAGGCATTGGCGACCCCCAACTGCTCCAATGTCTGGATGTAGCAAGACACCAATGCAGGTTGCGGATCAATCAGCGCACCACGGCGAGAAATAGGATCAAACAATAAATAACTAAGCTGTTGGTTAACCCGCCACTGCTTTACTCTAGCCATAGCCTTCCTGCCAATTCCGCCGAATTTGTCACCACAGACATCCGTCTGTACCCCATCAGGGTGAAATAGCAATTCACGGGCCAGTCCGTTCCCACCAGCAAGAATTCATATTAAAAACCCCGGAGTCTTGCCACCAGCCACAGCAATCGCGGCTATCATCAGCGTTTCAGGGGTGGCTAACAAGATCACTGCGACAGTTTGCCCCGCTGCCAATCCTTTGCAAAATGGCCGACATCCACTAATATCATGTCAATATTGACAGCCTGGTGACACCAATGTCAGATCCCCGCAGTTACAACCACTTGCCTGGTATCTCTTCTTTACTGGACGCCATTGCTGCTCCCGCCATTCTGATGGATCGCGAGTATCGTATTTGTGCTGCCAACCAGGCATACCGGGAACACTTTTCCGGCAACAGCGCCCTGCTCGGTCGGCATTGCTACGAGGTCTCCCATGGCTACAAAGTCCCTTGTGACCAGGCCGGAGAAACCTGCCCGCTACAGGGCTGTCTGCGTACCGGCCAGCGCCAGCGTATCCTGCATATTCATAACACCTGCCAGGGCAAGGAACACGTTGATGTGGAGCTGAGCCCGGTACGTAATGACGATGGCCAGATTGAGTTTTTTGTTGAAATCATGTCGCCCGTACGCACTCCGGACACCCCAGGGTCGCGGCCCATGCTGGGGTTCAGTCAGGCCTATACCGACATGCTGGCCATGCTCAGCCGAGCGGCTCCGACCGAGATCAATGTACTGCTGCTGGGTGAATCCGGCACCGGCAAAGAGCTCGCCGCCCGACACATTCATCAGCACAGCAGCCGCGCCAACAAGCCATTTGTAACGGTGGAATGTTCTGGTCTGACCGAAAGCCTGTTTGAAAGTGAACTGTTTGGTCACGAAAAAGGCGCCTTTACCGGAGCCACCCAACGCAAGCCAGGCCTGGTCGAAGCCGCCCGGGGCGGAACGTTGTTTCTGGATGAAGTAGGGGATATTCCGCTTGCCATGCAGGTCAAGCTGCTGCGTCTGATCGAAACCGGCAGCTACCGCCCGGTGGGCAGCGTAACGCTGCAACAGGCCGACTTCCGGTTGGTGTGTGCCACCCATCGGCAACTGACCCAGATGGTTGATGCCGGCACTTTCCGGCAAGATCTCTACTACCGGATATCACCCTTTCCGATTCTGTTGCCCTCGCTGGCAGAACGGCGGGCTGATATTGTTCCACTGGCCCGCAAACTGCTGCAACAACTGAGTCAGGAACGGCCACACGTACTGTCTGCTGCCGCCTGCGACTGGCTCGAACAACAGCAGTTTCCCGGTAATATTCGCGAACTGAGAAACCGCCTCGAACGAGCCACTATCTTATGTGATGATCGCGAAATCGAACCACGTCACCTGACGTTACCCGATGCCCTGAGACCGGAAGCCACGGAGACTCCCAGCCATTCCGCCACCCGGATACCAACAAAACGGATCACCGGTCTGGCCACCGATCCAGATCAGGCCATGCCACTGGACCAACTCGAAGCCCGTTACCTGCTTGCCATTACCCAACAATTTGATGGCGACAACACCCGTTTAGCCAAACAACTGGGCATCAGTGAGCGTACCTTGTACCGCAAGCTGGCCAATGCCCGAGCCAGTCAAACCAACAACGCCAGTGATTCGTCAACCGACTGAGCCATCAGCAGCAGCAAAACACTGAATTTTGCTGCAATAATGACCACTTCAGGGCGGTTATGACTATTGTTCATTAGATACCAGCGTTCAGGTGTGTACAATTGCGCCAAATTTTTACAAGCACCCGTGACTATGAAACGACTCACTATTGCACTGGCCGCTTTGGCACTGAGTGCCTGCTCGGTTGGCAACCTGCCCAAGAACCTCTCACGCTCGATGATGAACAACGACAATCCGGAAGTCGTGGCCGCGGGAGCACCGGCATATCTGCTTTTGCTCGACGCGCTGGTACTCACCTATCCCCATGACGAAGACTTCTTGCTGTCTGCGTCCCAGCTGTATGGCGCTTACTCGGGTGTCTTTTCCCGCGACCCAAGCCAGGCACAACGGATGGCCGACAAGGCTCTGGAATACGCCACCCGCGGCTTGTGTGAATACGATGACGACGCCTGTGAAGCCGTCGAGTTACCGCAGGACGACATACTGACGGCGCTCGACCGGCACTTTGATGAAGACGATATTCACGTCTTCTATGCCTATGCCGCCGCCAAGGCCGGCTGGATTCAGGCCAACAGCAGCGACTGGGGTGCCATTGCCGAACTGGGTAAAACCAAGGCTTTGATGCAGTGGGTCGCCAATATCCAGCCGGACTACGACCAGGGAACCTTGCAGGTATATCTCGGCGTCATGGAAACCCAGCTGCCACCATCTCTGGGTGGTCGCCCGGAAATCGGCCGCGAGCATTTTGAAAAGGCCCTGCAATACAGTGATGGCAAACATCTGATGGCCAAGGTGCTGTACGCCAAACAATATGCCCGCTTGATGTTTGATCAGGAACTTCACGACCGTCTGCTCAACGAAGCTATTGCGGCCGACCCGGAAGCCGAAGGTCTGACCCTGATTAATCATCTGGCCCAGAGCCAGGCCACTGAACTGTTGGCAGAATCTGCCGATTTTTTTGAATAATCGCCTTTTGAATACCAGCCAAGAGTAACCACACATGAAAAACAAACTGATTGCCCTGGGTCTGATGCTGCTATGCCTGAGCCCGCTGTCCCAGGCTGCAACATTAAAAATAGCCACCCTCGCTCCCGATGGCACCAACTGGATGAAGCAGATGCGTTCCGCCGCAGCTGACATCAAAAAAGCGACCGATGGCCGCGTCAAAATCAAATACTTTCCTGGCGGTGTGCAAGGCAGTGACAAAAGTGTGCTGCGCAAAATGAAAATCGGCCAGCTGCAAGGTGGCGCCGTTTCGGCAGGGGCGCTCGCGAATATCGCCAACGAAGTGCAGCTGTACAGCTTGCCATTTACCTTTCAGAACCCGGCAGAACTGAGTGCTGTTCGCCCCGAATTTGACCACTACATTATTGATGCGCTGGAAGCCAAGGGTTACGTCGTCCTCGGTCTGACCGAAGGTGGCTTTGCCTATGTCATGGGCAACAAACCCCTGAAAACCACGGCCGACTTCAGTGGCCAGAAAGTCTGGACTCCTGAAGGTGACCTGGTCACCCAGACCGTATTCCAGAAAGCCGGTGTCGAGCCGATTTCGCTGCCGATTTCGGATGTCTACACCAGCTTGCAAACCGGCCTGATCGATACTGTTGGTGTTAACCTGACGGCCTCTATCGCGCTGCAATGGCACAGCAAACTGAGCCACGCAACCGACCTGCCATTACTCTCGCTGCTGGGCATGATGGTGGTCGATCAAAAAGCCTTTAACAAACTGTCGGCGGAAGACCAGACCACCGTGCGCAGCATTATGAAATCCACCTACGCCCAGATGGACAAACAGAATCTTGTTGATGAAGCCGGCGCACGTCAGGCACTGGAAAACAGCGGCATGACATTTGTACAACTGACCGATGCCGAAAAAGCCACCTGGCAACAACTGGCCAATGACAGCCTGACCGAACTGGCCAGCCAAGGTGTTTACCCGGTTGAATTGTATCGTCAACTACAGGCACATATTGCCGGTATCCGTGCAGGTCAATAACCTTGAAACACTCCCCTTTGCGGCGTCTGCTCGGCGCCATTCACACCCTGGAAGATGGCATTCTGGTGCTGGTGCTGATGGTCATGGTGTTGCTGGCCGGTATTGATATTGTCGCCCGCAGTGTCTTCGGCGGCGGTATCATGTGGATTCCTCCCGCCCTGAGGGTGATGGTGCTGTGGCTTGGTCTGATCGGAGGCATGGTCGCCACCCGTGGCCGTGAGCATATCGCCATCGACCTGGTTAACCGACTGGCTCCCAAGGTTGTCGCTGACACCATCGCGATTATCACCTCGGCCTTTGCCGCCTTTATTTGCGCAGTTATCGCCTGGTACGGCTATGCCTATATCGAACTGGCCATTGAATTTGGTGATATCGCCTTCGCCAATATTCCTGCCTGGCCCTTACAGTTGATTATCCCCTTCAGCTTTGCCGTGATGGCGTTGCGCTTTGCCATTCAAAGTATTGAATCCTTGCTCAACATACTGGGTAACCATGCTGTAGCCGACGAGGCCCACTCATGAGCGTTCTGGTTCCACTGATTTTATTGGTATTGGCGCTGTCCGGTACGCCGCTGTTTGTGGTTATTGCTGCCAGCGCCATCTGGGGGTTTTACCAGACGGACGTTGATCTGATGGTTATGGCCATCGAGATTTACCGGATTGCCGAAATGCCGGTACTGATCGCCATCCCATTGTTTACCTTTGCCGGTTATTTGCTCGGGGAAAGCAAGGCACCGCAGCGGCTGGTACGTATTACCGATGCCTTCCTTGGCTGGATGCCCGGCGGACTGGCGATCGTTGCCCTGGTGACCTGTGCCCTGTTTACTGCCTTTACCGGTGCCTCCGGCGTTACCATTGTCGCCCTGGGCGCCCTGCTGGTACCAGCGTTACAGAAGTCCGGTTATCCGGAGCGCTTTAATCTTGGTCTGGTCACCACCTCTGGCTCCCTCGGGTTGCTGTTTGCACCGTCGCTGCCCTTGATCCTGTACGGCGTTGTAGCGCAGCAAATGTCGCTCGACGTCGCAGTCAGTATCGATGACCTGTTTCTGGCTGGGTTACTGCCCGGCGGCCTGATGCTGGTTGCGCTGTCGCTGTACAGTGGCTGGGTATCCCGTAATGCTGAACGTAATCACCACCCGTTCGACAAGGCCGAGGCCTGGGCTGCACTGAAGGATACCAAGTGGGAAATGCCGCTACCCTTTCTGGTACTGGGAGGTATTTATGGTGGCTGGTTTGCGGTTTCAGAAGCGGCGGCCATTACTGCGTTTTACGTACTGATTGTTTCCACTCTGATTCGACGTGAAATTCCGTTCAAGCAGCTAGTGACCGTGATGCGGGATTCCATGAAGCTGGTTGGCGCAATCTTGCTGATTCTGGCGGTTTCCATGGCATCCACCAATTACATGATTGATGCCGGTGTGCCGGAAAAAATCTTTGGTTTTATTCAGCAGCACGTCAGTGACAGCTTTACTTTCCTGCTGTTACTCACCCTGTTCCTGCTGATACTGGGCATGATGCTGGATATATTCTCCGCGATTGTGATCATGATTCCCATTATTCTGCCGATTGCGGTGGAATATGGTATTCATCCGATTCATCTGGGGATTTTATTCCTCGCCAATATGCAGCTGGGGTACTTTACTCCACCGGTCGGGATGAACCTGTTTATTGCCAGCTTCCGCTTTAACAAGCCGGTGATGGAGTTGTATCGCGCTACCTTGCCGTTCTTCTTTATCCTGCTGGCAACAGTGCTGATCATTACCTTCTGGCCCGGCCTGAGCCTGGCCTTTATCGGGGAATAAACGCCACTCCCGGAGAGTCGTCGTGAATGGCGGCTCTCTTTTTTCTCTCCTCGCTACAAAACCTCTACTCTCTTATCCATACCTTCTGATTCGCACCCTGTTCCCTATCGGCTTGTTATCCGCGTTAGCCAGTCCAGAACCAACGGTCAGGTCGAGATCGACGCCCTTGTTTGTTTGTGTACAGAACATCAGCTGCAATCAATCACAACCAGATCTGGCAACCACAAGCAATAGCCGACAGCACTGGCTTGACTGCTGTCTCTGTCTATATTGGTGCGGGTGCGGGTAGCGGAGCAGTTGGTGCAGGGTTAATCCCCACACCAAAACAATTTAATGCGCGTGGCCCCGGCTTTTGCGAATCAGGGCATAGGAGGTTTGGATCTGCTGGGTTTTTTCCTTGGCCAGTCGCAGCATTTCTTCAGGCATACCGCTGGCAGAGAGTTTGTCAGGATGGTTCTGGCTCATTAATCGCCGATAGGTTTTTTTCAGGGTATCGTCATCCACATCGGCCGGGACACCCAGCGTGGCGTAGGCTTGTTCCAGCTGATCACTTTGGCTGACACCGCCATTACGGGCCTGGAACATGGCCGCTTCAATACGATCCCGTACCCGCTCAATCTGGGTCTGACTGATCCCCAGCACATTACTGAGGCGTTCGATCATCGCCCACTCCAAAGGCGACAACTCACCATCGGAATAACCGATGGTCATCACCACCTCAAGAAACATTTGCGCCATCGGCAAACTCAGTTGTGGTCGTAGCTGTTCCAGGTCGGCATTAAAGTCACAGTCCATATCCTTGCCTTCCTGAAACCAGGCAATCGCCCGTTGGCGGTCATCGCCCTTGAGCTGCATGCGGTCCATCACAAAATTGGCGGCGGCGATTTCTTCTTCGCTGACGCGGCCATCGGCTTTGGCTATCCGCCCCATGCAACGGCATAACGATGAAATATAAAGCAGTCGCACGTTATTGGCTGTACTGGTACGAACCAGAACAGGAAATTGACCGCTCCAGATATTTTCAAGATTCTGGTCAAACATATGACCAACAAATGCGCCTATCATCATGCCAAACGGGCCACCGGTCATCAATCCGACCATGCCGCCCATGGCTTTTCCCATCCATAGCATCAGAACGTCTCTCTGGTGAGTTGCTGTTCCAGTTCAGCCAGACGTTGTGGCGTTCCCACATCCGTCCAGCGGCCATCCAGCAGGCAACCCTTGACTCGCCCACTGTCCATTGCCTGTCGCAGTATCGGAGCCAGTGGCTGCTTTGCCACCGGCAAGGCTGCCAACAGATCCGGGTGGATCAGGCTGATCCCGGTAAAGGTGAAACCGGGGCCATCAGCCTCTGCCGCAACGTCGGTACCGTCAAGGAAAAAATCACCCGTCGGGTTATGATCAGGATTATCGGTTAACCAAAGCCAGGCCAATGTGTTCCCCGTCACCATTTCGGAAGATGCCACTTGCACAGCTTCCCGGTAATCCCAATCAGTCCAGACATCGCCATTGATCACTAAAAACGGCTGATCACCTAACAATGGTAACGCCTTGCGAATACCACCAGCGGTTTCCAGTGCATCGGTTTCGGCGGAGTAGCGAATGTTGGCGCCAAACTGATGGCCATCCTGCAACCGGGCCTCGATCATCTCCCCCAGCCAGGCGTGGTTGATGACCAGATCGGCCATGCCGGCGGCAACCAGTTTGTCAATATGGTGTTCAATCAGAGGCTTGCCGGCCAGCGCCAGCAGCGGCTTCGGGCAGTGATCCGTGAGCGGCGCCATACGTTGACCTCGCCCGGCTGCCAGTATCATGGCTTTCATCGTGATAACTGCACCAATTCTGGCATCAAACGCTGGTTCAGCCAGTGACTGAAGTCACTCAACTCGTCATACCGTCTGGCGATATCGATCAGGTACTGGCAGGTATTGGGAATATCCGCCAGGTAGGTCGGCTTGTGATCGCGCAGGTTCAGACGGGCAAAAATACCCGCGGCCTTGAGGTGTCGCTGCAATCCCATCCAGTCGACGTCACGCACACACTGTTGCCAGTCGCCGAGGTAATAACCACAGGGCCGCGCCAGCTCCCAATAATAGGCCACCAGCTCATCCACCAGCCCCTGTGGCCAGCGTACGTAACAATCCCGCACCAATGACACCAAATCGTAAGTGGACGGGCCTGCCAGAGCGTCCTGGAAATCAATGATGCCCAACATGCCATCCGGCTTCAGCATCAGGTTGCGGGAATGGTAATCCCGGTGCACAGTGACAACCGGTTGCGCCAAGGCCTGCCGAGCCAGCAAATCAAACACGCGGTCAAACATGGCCCGTTCAGCGTCCGTCAACGTCATTTGCAGCTGCTGTTCACATAACCAGTCACGGAACAGCGCCATCTCCTGCAGCAGGAGAGTGTTATCGTAAGCAGGCAGGTCGCGACAGCTGACACCCTGAAGCTGCACCAGCTGCTCTATCGCCTGGCGATACAGGCCCAGTATCTGTTTTTCGGTCACATCCGGCTCATGCAGGGCAGTCCATAACAGCTGGTCACCAAAGTCTTCCAGTAGCATAAAGCCCTGATCAAGATCGGCGGCCAGCACCTGTGGCACCTCGACCTGCTGGTGACGCCACTGTTTGGCGATACGGATAAAACGCGGATTATCTTCCTTGTCTGGTGGAGCATCGACAAGAATCCAGCTCTTGCCCAGACCGCGCAGGCGGAAGTAACGACGGAAACTGGCATCACCGGATACCGTTTCCAGGCTGGCATTGACGTCCAGATTCGCTTTGCGGCGAATGGTGCTGGACGCCCAGTTGATCAGGTGATCAAGGCGCGGGTCCATGTTGGCCTCACATTTGTTATCGATCTAAAATTGCGCGCATTGAGCGCCCCCCGTATCATCTGCGCGCTAAGATACCACACTTCACTGTACAGGCACCCACGCTCAGCCATGGCGGATCACAGACATTCAGATGCAATATCCCTCCAGCGGCTCCCCATCCGGGTGTCGTTTCTGCCAGCGCGTCTGGCGCTTTTGGGCAGCTCCGAGCGGTTCCTGGCGGTGCTGTGCCTGACCGCGACCAGTATGATCACCAGTGTCTCCGTCCAGGCGGACACACCGGCATTAAACTGGTACCCACGGGCATTACTGAGCGATGCCGAGCAGGCCGACCTGCCATCGTTTTGCTCCGGGCGTTATTTGCCCAATACCTTGCAACCTGTACCTGATGGCCGTCTCGAAGCAGAATCCGAGCAAGCCTTTGTTGATCGTCTTGGCAACGCAGAGTTTACTGGCGACGTCATCATGCAGCGGGAAGATTACGTTTTAAAGAGCCGGTCAGCGTACTGGGATGCGGACTTGCGTCAGGCCGAATTTGAAGGCGATGTCAGCTTTTTGAATAATGAAGTGACCGTCCACAGTGACAGCGCCCGTTTTCGCGAGCGTCTGAACGATACGGCAACAAGCCCAGATAGCACCGACAGCACGAATAGCAGCGAGCTGGTTCTGCAAAACGCCCGCTATGCCCTGCCCGCTCGCCATATGCGCGGCACCGCCACCCGCATGATCACCCGCTCGGAAGGGACTATTGAGCTGAATGAAGCCACCGTCACCTGGTGCGAACCCGGGCAGAACGACTGGCGTATTGCTGCCAGCAATATTTATCTGGATCAGGAACGCGGTGTCGGCAGCGCCTGGAATACCCGTCTGGAAGTGATGGACGTACCGGTTTTTTATATTCCCTACTACCGCTTTCCGATTGATGACCGTCGCACCACAGGTTTTCTCGACCCCAGTTTCTCTCTTGGTGGCGACGCCGGACTGGACGAGCTGAAAATGCCGTTCTACCTGAATCTGGCCAGCAACCTGGATGCCACCATTACGCCCCATTACTTCAATCAGCGTGGCTGGTTATGGGAAAGCCAGCTGCGTCATAAAACCGGGTTATTCGGCGATGGTGAGCTGAACTACGCCTATATCGATCAGGATGCCACGGAAGATAGTGAACGCTGGCTGATCAATTACCAGCAATCCGGCAGGTTTGGCCAACACTGGCAACATCGCTGGATCTACAACCATGTCAGCGATGACGACTACCTGTCCGACCTGAACTCCTCGGCCACCATCGACCGCACCACCCACTTGCCGCGAATGGGGCTACTGAGCTACCAGAAAGACGCCTGGCAGCTGGATCTCCTGGTCGAAGGGTTCCAGACCATTGACGACAGCATTGACCTCGAAGACCGGCCCTACAAACGCCTGCCGCAAGCCACACTCGATTACCGGCAACAATACGACCGCTGGCAGGTCAGCAGCCGTTTGCAAGCGACCCGTTTTGAGCGGGATAACAGCGCCGTAATCGATGGTACGGAACAAACCCTGACGGATTTCGATTCACTGAATGGCCGTCGACTGGTCAGTGACAACACCATCGCCTGGCGTTTCGAACAGCCGTACAGCTATCTTCAGCCAGAAGCCAGTTATCGCTACCGCTATTACCGTCTCAGCAGTCAAGACAGCTTTGATTACGATGACACGATCAACTACGGCGTTCCCCGTTACAGCCTTGATTCCGGCCTGTTTTTCGAACGGTCGTTACACTGGTTTAATGAACATCAGACACAAACGCTGGAGCCTCGACTGTTTTGGGTCAAAAGCCCTTACCAGTCTGGTCAGGATGACATTCCGGCCTTTGATACCAAGGTCACCAGCGTCACCTACGACAGCCTGTTTGTCGGCGATCGTTTTATCGGCTCTGACCGGCTTGCCGACCTGGAACAGGTCAGCCTCGGCATCACCAGCCGGATTATCGATCAAAGTGGCGACGAATGGCTGCGCTTCAGTCTTGGCCGGGTCTACTTCGGTGACGAACGCCAGGTGCTGCTCGACAGTGACGAAGTCAATGACAGCAATAATACATCCAGCACTATCGCCGAAGTGGAATGGCGGCCCGGTGATCACTGGCGGCTCAATCAGACGCTGGAGTGGGACGCCTACGGCGATTATGCTCGTCAGCACCGTTTTGGCGCAGGCTATACACCGGGCAACAACCGCATGCTGAACCTTTCAGTCAACAAGGTTCAAAGTGAGGATTCCGACAGCGGTGACATTGAAACCGATCTCTATCAGGCCGATGTCAGTGCTTACTGGGCACTGAATGACAGCTGGGCCTTGACCGGGCGCGTACTCAAGGACATGAAAGACTATCCTGCAGACGAGCGTCGCCCGGTCAGCTCCGTACTCGAAGCACTGGCCGGATTTGAATATCAGAATTGTTGCTGGCGTCTGCAAGTGCTGTACAAGGAGTATTCTCCGACAGCCGACGACGACAGCAGCTATAGTACCGAAAAGACCGAGAGCCTGATGTTCAGTATTCAGCTCAAAGGTCTCAGCACGCTGGGGGGTGGCACCGACGCCACCATAAGCAACAGCATCAAGGGTTACTCCAAACGGCAATACCATGACTATTAACAAGCTGATTTTTTTGTTTTTTCTTACCCTCGGCAGCACGCTGAGCCAGGCCCAGCCAGTACTGATTGACCATGTGGTGGCGATTGTCGACGATGACGTCATTATGGCGTCCCAGTTGCAGCAACGTATCCAGAATGTCCGCAACCAGAACCGGGGCGCCAACCTGCCGGAAGACGCCGTGCTGGGCAAACAGGTACTGGATCGCCTGATTGAGGAAAGTATTCAGCTGCAACTGGCCAAGCGGATTGGTATCCGTATCAGCGATGCCCAGTTGAACGACTCCCTGCAACGTATTGCCGCCCAGAACAAGATGAATCTGGAGCAGTTCCGGGTGGCGATGGAAGCCGAAGGTATTCCCTTTGCCACTGCCCGGACGCAGATTGAAACCGAGATGATCACCAGCCGTTTGCAGCGCATCCGGGTCGGCGAAACCATCCAGATTACCGATCAGGATGTGGATTATTTCCTTGCCTCCGAAGTGGGCAAAATGGCCTCCGCTGCCGAATACCGTCTTGGCCACATTCTGGTATCCATCCCTGCTGACGCCAACGCCAGCGACCTGCAAAAAGCCGAGTTGAAAGCCCGCAGCCTGGCGTCCCGCATTCGTGGCGGTGCCAACTTCAGCGATGTCGCCATTGCCGATTCCGACGGCCGCAATGCCCTCAAGGGTGGTGATCTCGGCTGGCGTAAAGAAGGCCAGTTACCCGGAATTTTTGCACCCGTCGTACCAGACCTGGCTATTGGTGATGTCTCCGATCCAATCCGCAGCTCCAGTGGTTATCACCTGGTTGCAGTGCTGGAAAAACGCGGTGGTAACAGCCAGATGATCACCCAGTATCAAGTGCGCCATATTCTCGTCAGCCCGAACGAATTACGCAGTGAAAGCGACACTGAAACCCTGATCAACCAGCTTTATCAGCGCCTGCAACAAGGGCAGGACTTCGCCGTGTTGGCCAAGGAGTTCAGTGATGACCCTGGCAGCGGTGCCGCAGGCGGAGACCTTGGCTGGGTCAGCCCGGGTGCCATGGTGCCAGAGTTCGATACCACCATGCAGCAATCCCAGGTTGGCCATATCAGCGCACCATTTGAAACCCAGTTCGGCTGGCACATTCTGCAAGTACAGGATCAACGCCAAAGTGATATCGGCAAGGAAATGCAGCGTAATCAGGTGCGTCAGTTACTGTACTCGCGCCGCTTTGAAGAAGAGCTGCCCTTGTGGCTACGTAAAATCCGCACCGAAGCGTACGTCGATATCAAGGAGCCGGCATGACCCTGCGCCTGGCTATCACCGCCGGTGAACCCGGTGGCATTGGCCCTGACCTTTGTATTCAGCTGGCCCAACAAGGCAGTGAGCACCAACTGGTCGTGATCGCCGACCCGCAGCTATTGGCCGAACGGGCACAGTTGCTCGGTTTGCCACTGACGCTGGCAACCTTTGATCCGGCCACCGCGGCCACTCCAACGCCCGCGGGCACCCTGTACGTACAGGCCGTTGCCCTGCAACAACCTGCCGTGGCCGGTGAACTTGACCCGGCCAATGCCGCGTACGTTCTGGCCACCCTGACCATGGCCGCACAAGGCTGCCAGCAAGGTCATTGGGACGGTATCGTCACCGCGCCGGTACACAAGGGCATCATCAACGATGCCGGTATTCCGTTCAGTGGCCATACCGAATACTTCCGGGATTTTGCCGGCGTTGAAGAAGTCGTCATGATGTTGGCCACCACCGATTTACGCGTCGCACTGGTGACCACTCACTTGCCGCTGCGCCAAGTGGCGGATGCCATTACCCCGGAACGCCTGAGCCGGGTGATTCATATCCTGGATCATGACCTGAAAACCTTTTTTGGCTGCGTGCAACCTCGTATCCTGGTCGCGGGCCTCAACCCCCATGCCGGAGAAAACGGTCACCTCGGTCACGAAGAGCAAGATATTATCGAGCCAACGCTGGCCCAACTTCGAGCGCAAGGTATCGATCTGGTTGGGCCACTGCCCGCCGATACCCTGTACACCCCCAAACATCTGGCTGGCGCCGATGCCACCCTCGCCATGTATCATGACCAGGGCCTGCCGGTGCTGAAGTTTCATGGCTTTGGCCGCGCCGCCAACATTACGCTGGGCCTGCCCTTTATTCGTACTTCTGTTGACCATGGCACCGCCCTCGACCTGGCCGCCACCGGCAAGGCAGACAGCGGCAGCTTGCACACGGCCATCGCCGTGGCAGCCCACATGGCCAACAGCCGCCACACCGCTGGAGCCAAACCCGCATGAGCCGTCATCCCAAACCCAATAACATGCACGGCCACAAGGCCCGTAAACGCTTTGGGCAGAATTTCCTCCATGATCCTTACGTCATTGGCAAAATCGTTGATGCCATCTACCCCAAGGATGATGACTGCCTGGTCGAAATCGGTCCCGGAATGGGAGCCATTACCGAGCCGTTACTGGAAGCCACTGGCAAGCTGAACGTGGTCGAGCTGGATCGCGATCTGATTCCAATCCTGCGCACCAAGTTTTTCAACTACCCCGGCTTTCAGATTCATGAAGGCGATGCGTTAAAATTCGACTTCAGTCAATTGGTCAACGATGGCCAGCGCCTGCGCATTATTGGCAACCTGCCCTACAATATATCGACGCCTTTGATTTTTCATTTGCTCAGCCACCACACCTTGGTGCAAGACATGCATTTCATGTTGCAAAAGGAAGTCGTCGAGCGTTTGGCAGCCCGACCAGGTACGTCGGACTATGGCCGCTTGAGCATCATGACGCAGTACTACTGCAAGGTAGAACTGCTGTTTGTGGTGGGTCCGGGATCATTTAACCCGCCCCCCAAAGTGGATTCAGCCATTGTCAGAATGACGCCCTACAAAGAACTGCCTCTCGTTGCAAAAGATACAAAAATGCTACAGCGCGTTGTACGTGAAGCCTTTAGCATGCGCCGTAAAACCATACGAAATACATTAAAAAAGCTCATCAGTGCCGAACAGCTTCAAGCACTGGGTATCGACACACAGCTGCGCCCGGAAGTACTGACACTGGAAGAGTACGTTCGTATTTCTGATGCCGTATCGCAGCTGACAGAGCAAGCGGAGAAAGACAATGGAATTGAATGAAACCATCATGGTGAATGTACTGCCAGAATACCTGGAAGAGCAATCCGACCCGGAAGATGAACGTTTTGTCTTCTCCTACAAGGTTTATATCAGCAATATTGGGAAGCAGGGTGCCACGTTAAAAACCCGCCACTGGTTTATTACCAATGGCAATGGTGATGTGCAGGAAGTCAAAGGCGAAGGAGTCATCGGCGAGCAGCCCAACATCGCCCCTGGACAACAGTTCGACTACATATCCGGAGCAGTATTAAGCACTCCGGTGGGGAGCATGCGAGGCTATTACGTTATGGAAGCGGATGATGGCACCCTGTTTCATGCCAATATTCCGGTGTTCACCCTGGCGACCACCTTTGCCCTGAATTAACCCTCTTGGCCCAAACCTGCAGTGATGGACGGCAATACAGGTTGTTTATGCCGTCCCGAATACCGATACAGCACCTGAGACAACACCTGAGACAACACCAGCGACAGCAACCGATACAATCGACAGGTATTGAACACAGATTCTGATACCGACCAATAACCAGCCCGGGCAAGACAGGCACACAACACCGGCCAATGCCCACAGACAACCAGAGAGGCAAATCGTGACCACTTACGCCATTGGTGATATCCAGGGCTGCTATGAACCCCTTCAGCGCTTGCTCGATCGTATTGAGTTTGACCCTCAGCACGATCAGCTCTGGCTCGCCGGAGATCTGGTCAATCGTGGCCCGCAAAGTCTGGAAGTGCTGCGCTGGGCCAAATCCCTCGGCGACCGTGTGGTCGCCGTACTTGGCAACCACGACCTGCACCTGCTGGCGCGTTATTACGGCAACAACCACAAAAGCAAAAAAGACACCCTCGACGCAGTACTGACGGCCCCGGATCGCGACGAACTGATGTACTGGCTCCGGCACCGCCCACTGGTACACCTGAGTGCAGACAAGCAATGGTGCATGAGCCACGCGGGTATTCCACCGTTCTGGTCCGCCGCACACGCCAAGACACTGGCCAGTGAGGTCGAACAGATATTACAGGGCGACCAGTATTCGCAATTGCTGAACTCCTTGTACGGTAACAAGCCAGATCAGTGGGATGAACACCTCACCGGCACGAATCGCTGGCGTGCAATTGTCAATTATTTGACACGCATGCGCTTTATCGATGCCCATAACCGCCTGGATTTCAGCGCCAAAGAAGGACTCGACAGCGCTCCCGCCGGTTTTATGCCCTGGTTTGAGGCAAGCAAGACCCAAACACGCCTTGTTTTTGGTCACTGGGCGGCCCTTAACGGCGAAGTCAACCATACTCGAATTGATGCCCTTGACACCGGCTGTGTCTGGGGTGGTTCTCTTACAGCCATGCGCCTGGACAACCGGCAGCGTTATGCCGTGCCGGCTCACCCCTGAGCCTGATGACAGCAACCACCGATAAAAAGGAGTAACAGATGAGCGGTTTTACCCAAATCAGCGCGGAAGACGCCAAAACCATGATCGCCAATAACGATGTCCAGATTGCCGACATTCGTGACGCAATGAGCTACGAAGTCGGTCATATGACCGCGGCACAGCGGGTCGACAACCAGAACCTCAACGAGTTTATTGCCGCCACCAGCAAGCAGAAACCCCTGATCGTCTGTTGCTACCATGGCAACTCCAGCCAAGGCGTGGCGCAGTTTTTTTCTGAACAAGGCTACGAAGCGGTATACAGCCTGAAAGGCGGTTACGAAATGTGGAAAATCGCCTGCCCGGAATTGTGCCAGCGCAGTTAGTTCGCCACTGCCAATCATGATATGACAACAACAGGCGTTGCCCATGGTCAGCGTCTGCTTGCTCTCGCCTTTTGAATTTGCCGTCCCTCTGTTCTTTACCTCCCTGACCTTCCTGCTCTCTCGCCAACGCTGCTGAAACGCTGTTGTCTCTGCCCTGACGACCGTTTTATTACCACTTGCAGAGCCACCCCTGCCTGCTTGTCAGACGCTTTTTTATGGTCGCAAACCGGCCTGCCGTTCGTGTCAGACCACGCATTTTCAAACAAGTCCACGCTGTTACGGCACACTCGATGCATAACATTTTCTGTATCAACACATCATTCATCAGCCACCACCGCCGGACTGAACCAATCGATTACTGTCTGGCCAAAGTAAAAGATAACCCGTTTTAAAGGCCTGTTTACACGGGTCTTTGCATCTGAAAACCGAATCAAAAAGAGGAACGCCGCCGTTCTGGACATCAACTGAACAACGATATTTATCAGCCGAAGAGGTGCCAAATGAGTGTATTCAGCCGCTATCAAGATCGTTACCAGGCCACTCAGCAAGAAGTCATGAGCCTGCAAGACTACCTCGATCTCTGCAAACAAGACCCGAGTGTGTATGCCACCGCCGCCGAACGTTTGTTATTAGCCATCGGTGAGCCACAACTGGTAGACACGTCCAAGGACCTGCGGCTCAGCCGCATCTTCTCCAACAAGATCATCAAGCGTTATCCAGCCTTTAACGAGTTTTACGGCATGGAAGAAGCGGTCGAAAGCATCGTGTCCTACTTCCGTCATGCCGCCCAGGGCCTAGAAGAACGCAAACAGGTATTGTATTTACTGGGGCCGGTGGGCGGAGGTAAATCCTCGCTGGCAGAACGTCTGAAACTGTTGATCCAGAATGTACCGTTTTACGCCATCAAGGGCTCACCGGTATTTGAATCACCACTGGGGCTGTTCGACCCGGCCGAAGACGCCGAGATTCTGGAAGAAGACTTTGGTATTCCACGTCGCTATCTCGGTCGCGTCATGTCGCCCTGGGCAGTCAAACGCCTGCATGAAATGGGCGGCGACATCAGCAAGTTCGAAGTCGTCAAACTCTACCCCTCCAGCCTCGACCAGGTTGGTGTGGCCAAAACCGAACCCGGCGATGAAAACAACCAGGATATTTCCTCACTGGTCGGCAAGGTCGATATTCGTAAACTGGAAGATTTCCCCCAGGACGATCCAGACGCCTATTCCTACTCCGGCTCCTTGTGCCGCGCCAACCAGGGGATGATGGAATTTGTCGAAATGTTCAAGGCTCCCATCAAGGTGCTGCACCCGCTGCTGACGGCCACCCAGGAAGGTAACTATAACGGCACTGAAGGCATGGGCGCGATTCCCTTCGAAGGCGTGATTCTGGCGCACTCCAACGAATCCGAATGGCAGACCTTCAAGAACAACAAGAACAACGAGGCCTTCCTCGACCGGGTCTATATCGTCAAGGTACCGTACTGCCTGCGCGTCGATGAAGAAGTCAAGATTTACGAAAAACTGCTCGAACACAGCTCTCTGGCCAGCGCTCCCTGCGCCCCCGACACCTTGAAAATGCTGGCCAAGTTCACCGTATTGTCACGACTGAAAGAGCCTGAGAATTCCAGCGTCTACTCCAAGATGCGTATCTACAACGGCGAGAATCTCAAGGACACCGATCCGAAAGCCAAGTCGCTGCAGGAATACCGGGATGCCGCGGGTGTCGATGAAGGCATGAACGGCATATCCACCCGTTTTGCCTTCAAGATTTTATCCAAGGTGTTCAACTTCGATGCCACCGAAGTGGCCGCCAATCCGGTGCACCTGATGTATATCCTCGAACAGGCGATAGAACAGGAGCAATACCCGGAAGAAACCCACAACCGCTACCTTAACTACCTGAAAGAATACCTGGCCCAGGATTATGTCGAGTTTATCGGCAAGGAAATCCAGACCGCCTATCTCGAATCCTATTCCGAATACGGCCAGAATATTTTTGACCGTTACGTCACCTACGCCGACTTCTGGATTCAGGATCAGGAGTACCGCGACCCGGAAACCGGTGAAATTCTGGACCGGGTCTCGATCAACGAAGAACTGGAAAAAATCGAGAAATCTGCAGGTATCAGCAATCCAAAAGATTTCCGTAACGAGATCGTCAATTTCGTCTTGCGCGCCAGAGCCAACCATAATGGCAATAACCCATCCTGGCAGTCGTACGAGAAAATGCGCTCGGTGATTGAGAAAAAAATGTTCTCCAACACCGAAGATCTGCTGCCGGTTATTTCCTTTTCTGCCAAATCTTCCCATCAGGATCAGAAAAAGCACAACGACTTTGTCGCCCGCATGACCGAACGAGGCTATACCGAGAAACAGGTTCGCCTGTTATCCGAATGGTACTTGCGTGTACGCAAGTCCCAGTAACCGGTGAACCCCGTGCAGCAGCATAAACGGTTGCTGTGCGGCTGAGTGCCGCAAACGCAGGGCCACGCTTCACGGGGAAGCTTCTGACGAGTGGAGACACTGTATGTCTTATATTATCGATCGACGCCTGAACGGCAAAAACAAGAGCATGGTGAACCGGCAACGGTTTTTACGGCGCTATAACCAGCACATCAAGGAAGCGGTTGCGGATGCCGTAACGCGCCGTTCCATCACCGACATGGAACGCGGCGAGCAGATCAGCATCCCGACCCGCAACACCCACGAACCGGTTATCAGCCATGGTCAGGGCGGCAAGCAGCACCGGGTATTTCCGGGCAACAAGGAATTCAACACCGGCGACCAGCTGGAAAAACCCAAAGGTGGTGGTGGCGGTTCCGGCTCAGGAAAAGCCAGCAACCAGGGGGAAGGTGAAGACGACTTCCGCTTCTTTATTACCAAGGAGGAGTTTCTCAAATACCTGTTCGATGACCTCGAACTGCCCAACATGATCAAGAAAACCCTGTCGCAGTCAAAAGAGTTCAAGACCCGGCGCGGCGGCTTTGTTTCCGAAGGTACCCCCAACAACCTCTCGGTAGTACGGTCACTGCGTAATGCCCACGCCCGTCGTATTGGCATGGGCGCAGGCAAACGCCGCCGGATTCGTGAACTGACCGCCACCATCGATGCCTTGCTGGCCGACGGCGCAGGCGACAGCAACGCCGACCAGATCAACGCCCTGCGAGAAGAAATTCTCTCGCTGGAGAAAAAACTCAAACGGCTGCCGTTTATCGACCAGCTCGACTTGCGCTATCGCAACCAGATCAAAGTGCCCACCCCCACCAGCAAGGCCGTTATGTTTTGCCTGATGGATGTTTCCGGCTCCATGACCCAGGACGTCAAGGATCTGGCCAAGCGTTTTTACCTGCTGCTGTATCTGTTTCTGGAAAAGAACTACGAACACATCGAGATTGTTTTTATTCGTCACCACACCAGCGCCAAGGAAGTCACCGAAGAAGAGTTTTTCTACTCCAGAGAAACCGGCGGCACCATTGTCTCCAGCGCACTGAAGCTAATGAATAATATTGTCCAGGAACGCTACCTCAGTGGCGGCTGGAATATCTATGGCGCCCAGGCATCCGACGGCGACAACTGGGATGACGACTCACCGCTGTGCGCCAGTATTCTTGCCGAACAGCTGTTACCCGCCATTCAGCACTTTGCCTATATCGAAATCACGCCCCATGAACACCAGGCACTCTGGTACGCCTATCAGAGCGTCGCCAAAGCCTATAGCCAACAGTTTGCAACAGCCCAGATCCGCAATCCCGGCGATATTTTTCCGGTCTTCCGGGAGCTGTTCGCCAAAGAGCGTTATAAGGAGGCGGTATGACCCCAAAACCAGCGACAGACCAGCGTGAGTACCTGTCGACCGATTCCGACTGGAGCTTTGCCCTGCTGGAAGACTACGATCGGGAAATCGCCCGCATTGCCAAAAGCTACGGCCTCGATACCTACCCCAACCAGATTGAAATCATCAGTGCCGAACAAATGATGGATGCCTATTCCTCGGTGGGTATGCCGATTGGCTACAACCACTGGTCTTACGGCAAACAGTTTCTCGCCACCCAGAAAAGCTATCAGCGCGGACAAATGGGTCTGGCCTACGAGATCGTTATCAACTCCGATCCTTGTATCGCCTACCTGATGGAAGAAAACACCATGCCGATGCAAGCGCTGGTGATTGCCCACGCCTGTTACGGTCACAACTCCTTTTTCAAGGGTAATTACCTGTTCCAGACCTGGACAGATGCCAGCTCCATTATTGACTACCTGATGTTTGCCAAGCACTACGTCCGCAAGTGTGAAGAACGTTACGGCAACGAAGAAGTCGAACGAGTGTTAGATGCCTGTCATTCCCTGCAAAACTACGGCGTCGATCGTTATCGTCGGCCACGGCCGATCTCCGCCGCCGAAGAAAAGTTGCGCCAGGAAGAACGGGAAGACCAGATGCAACGGCAAATCAACGACCTCTGGCGTACCTTGCCGACCCACAGCACTGATGAAGTCAAAAACAAACCGCGTAAATTCCCGGAAGAACCACAGGAAAACCTGCTGTATTTCCTCGAAAAAAACGCCCCTCTGCTCGCCCCCTGGCAGCGTGAGCTGGTGCGTATCGTACGCAAGATTTCGCAGTACTTTTACCCGCAACGCCAGACTCAGGTGATGAACGAAGGGTGGGCCACCTTCTGGCACTACACATTGCTGAATCACCTGTACGATGAAGGCAAGGTCACCGACGGCTTTATGATGGAAGTGCTGGCGTCACACGCCAATGTGGTGCATCAACCGAGCTTCGATTCTCCACACTATTCCGGCATCAATCCCTACGCCCTCGGCTTCAATATGTTCCGGGACATCAAGCGCATTTGCGAAAACCCCACCGCAGAAGATCGCGACTGGTTTCCGGATATCGCCGGTAAAGACTGGCTGGAAACCCTGCACTTTGCCATGCACAACTTCAAGGATGAAAGTTTTGTCCAGCAGTTCCTGTCGCCGCACTTGATGCGGGAGTTTCATCTCTTCAGTATTTACGACGACGATGAACGAGCCCACTACGAGGTTGAAGCCATTCATAACGACAGCGGCTATCGCAAGGTTCGGGAAATGCTGGCGCGGCAGTACGACTTGTCAG
Organism: Oceanobacter sp. 4_MG-2023; assembly: GCF_030689165.1. Taxonomy (NCBI): domain Bacteria; kingdom Pseudomonadati; phylum Pseudomonadota; class Gammaproteobacteria; order Oceanospirillales; family Oceanospirillaceae; genus Oceanobacter; species Oceanobacter sp. 4_MG-2023. The sequence goes on from NZ_JAUYVV010000010.1 coordinate 32,337, forward strand.
TCCGGGAACCCAATATCCAGGTCTGGGCAGTCGATTTGCAAGGGGATCGCTCGATGACATTACGCCACACCATGCAGGATGGTACCCCACTGTCGGAGGATGTACATGAAGTACTCAAACATCTGAATTATTTATGGGGATTTGATATTCACCTGGAAACCTACAAGGACGGCAAACAAGTCAACAAACAAAGTTGCCCAGCCATGACCGTGGCGCACTGATCCCCACAGCCACTCCACGGGCAGCGTCTCAGCAGAGGCGCTGCCCGGTTCCCGCCTCCGCACTCTTCTTTGAATAAGTGTCATTTACAAATCACATCTCCGTAATGGTAAATTCATCAAATTTACTTACGTTTCTATGCTTTCGACGACCCCTATATACTATTCAGAGGAAAAGGACATGAACCTGTTCAGATTATCCACGCTGGCATTGGCCATTTCATTGGCAGCCTGTGGTAGCGATGGCAGTGATGGCAAAGATGGTGTCGACGGTATCGATGGCACCAATGGTGTTAACGGCGTAGACGGCCAGGATGGTACTGATGGTGTTGACGGCCAGGACGGTACTGATGGTGTTGACGGCCAGGACGGTACTGATGGTGTTGACGGCCAGGACGGTACTGACGGCCAAGACGGTCAAGATGGTGCCGATGCATCAACTGCCAAAGCCATCGACCTGACCATTCTGCATATGAATGATCACCACTCACACATCGCCGCCGACACCTTTGACTTTGATGTCTCCGGTCTGACTCTGGACACCAGCCTGACAGACGGTTCGGACATTGCCGAAGTAGAGGTCACTTACGGCGGTTTCCCGATGATGGTGACCCTGTTCGACACCCTTGCCAGCCAAAGTGACAATGTCCTGAAGCTGCATGCTGGTGATGCCGTCACCGGAACACTTTACTACTCGCTGTTTAATGGTCTGGCCGATGCCGAAATGATGAACCAGGTGTGCTTCGATGCTTTCGCACTGGGTAATCATGAGTTCGACAATGGTGATGATGGCCTTGCAGTCTTTATCGATGCCTTGAACGCTTCTGCTTGCGAAACCCCGACGCTGGCAGCCAACGTCGTGCCTCACGATGACTCAGCCATCAAGGACAAGATCCAGCCTTACCAGATCTTTGAACGTGACGGCGAGCAAATTGGTGTTATCGGTATCGATATTGCCAATAAAACCAAAAACTCCTCATTCCCTGATGACGGCACCGAATTCCTCGACGAAACCACTACCGCACAGCAATATATTGATGAGCTGGAAGGTATGGGCGTTAACAAAATCGTGCTGATGACCCACTACCAGTACAACAACGACCTGACGCTGGCCGCAGCACTGACCGGTGTTGACGTGATTGTGGGTGGTGATTCCCACACCTTGCTCGGCGATGACACCTTTGCCAGCGTCGGAGTTGGCTCCTCGGTCGCTGAATACCCAACCGTCGTGACCAACGCCGACGGCGAAACTGTCTGTGTGGTACAAGCCTGGGAATACGCCCACCTGCTGGGCAAGCTGACGGTCAGCTTCGACGCCGATGGTGTGGTTAGCGCCTGTGAAGGCCAGCCATACATGCCGATTGCCAACAGCTACCAATACGAAGACAGCACTGGTGAAGATGCCACGCTGAGCGGCAACTCGGCCTTTGCCATCAGCCAGGCTTTGACCGCCCATGACGAAATCGTCCTGACTCAGGAAGATTCTGTTACCGCCGACCTGCTGGCCGTATACGACGAACAGACCTCAATACTGGAACAAACCGTTATCGGCACTATCGCTGAAGATATGTGTTTCGAGCGAATTCCTGGTCAGGGCCGCTCCAACATCTGTGACGTCACAGCCACCAGCGCCCACGGTTCTGATATTACCGGTCAGGTCGCCAAGGGTTTTGTCACCGTCACACCAACCGCGGATATCGGCATTCAGAATGGCGGTGGTGTTCGTGATGATCTGGCTGCTGGCGACGCCACCATTGCCGATGCCTTTACCCTGATGCCTTTTGCCAACACATTGGTAACGCTGGATATGACCGGCCAACAAATTCAGGATGTACTGGAAGACGCGCTGGATTACACACTGGATACCGACGGTTCAACCGGTGCCTACCCTTACGCTTACGGCCTGCGTTTTGATGTCGACCTGACTCAGGAAAAAGGCAGCCGCTTCAGCAATATTGAAGTCAACTCCCGTGGCGCAGGCGACTGGAGCAGTATGGATCTGGCGACCACCTACACCGTCGTAACCAATAACTACATTGCGGCAGGCCAGGATGGCTACACCACATTTGGCACCATCACTGGTGACGCTTATGTGGATACTTTCACTGAGTATGCCCAGAGCTTCGTTGACTATATGACGCTTCTGACCGACAATGGTGAATCCCTGAGCAAGCTGCCGGTTACTGAGTACTCGACTCAAACCTTGATCGATACCAATGGCTGCAACCACAGCACAGAAACCTGTACTGGCTACTAATAAACCGGCCATCAGGCTTCACCGGGCAACGAACGTTGCCTGACTAAAACAAAACCGGCCAACCTGAAACAGGTTGGCCGGTTTTTCTGTTTTTATCTTGCCGTCTTAACCGATCTCACTGCTCTCGCTACTTGCGCGACCAGCAACCAAGCATAAACCACCCATTCCCCCTATTGAACCCGGCAACTATTAACAAGCAGGCGGTAACCATAACCAACCGACTATTGGGACGGCGGATTATAGCCTTCAAGCTGCCGGGCCAGACTGGCGGCAAAGGTGTCGGTCATTCCGGAAATATAATCCAGCGTACGCATATAACTTTCATACAGGGTCCAGCCAGGCTTGGGGGCAGAACCGCCCATCAACGCCAGCAAGCGCGTATTCCGAAACGTGGCGGCCTGACCCAAGGCACATTCCCGCGCCGCACTGAGAAAGGATTCCAGCAGCACCCCCAATGTGGTGTACGAGCCGATTTCAATGGTCAACTTGCGGCCGTCGCGGAAAATACGCTGACGGGCCAGTTCCTTGGCATCCGCCACCACCTGGCGTACCGCTGGCGGGCAATAATCGATAATGCCGCCGGCCAGGTTCCCTTGCAGCAATTGTGCTTCATGGCGTGTAAAACTGGCACTGACAGCCTGCACCATCACCTCCATGGCGTAGCCGCGTAAAATCTGCAGCTTGCGGCGATCGCCGTCTTCATTGGCAATATCTTCCTGCACCTGCTCCCACTGATCCACCAGCAATGGACTGAGCAGGGCTTCAACCTCGTGGTACTGCAGCAGGCCAACTTCCACACCATCTTCCAGATCAATCAGCCCATAACAAATATCATCGGCGGCCTCGACCAGATACACCAGAGGGTGACGACACCAACGATCTTCACCACGCGGCAACAACCCCAACGTCGCGGCGACTTCACGCAAGATCGGCAATTCTGACTGATAACAGCCAAATTTTTTCGCCCGCCCCTCGGTTACTTCCATCACACTCCAGGGGTATTTGAGAAACGTCCCCAAGGTGGCATAGGTCAGCCGCATTCCCCCCTTGAAACGGTTGTATTCCACCTGAGTGACCAGCCGCAGCCCCTGGGCGTTACCTTCAAACGTCATCAGGTCAGCCTGCTGCGCCACCGTCAGGTCTTCCAGAAAATGCCGGTTCTGTGCATCCATAAACCAGTGCCGGATCGCTTCTTCTCCACTGTGGCCGTAAGGAGGGTTGCCGATATCGTGGGCAAGACATGCCGCCTGTACCAAGGCTCCCAGGTCTCCGGCATCCATAAATTCCGGCAGTTGATGCGCCATGGCATTTCCTACCATGCTGCCCAGCGAGCGCCCCACACACCCCACTTCCAATGAATGCGTCAGGCGACTGTGCAAGTGGTCGTTCTCAGTCAGGGGGTGCACCTGGGTTTTACGATTCAGGCGCCGAAACGCCGATGAAAAAATAATACGGTCATAATCCTTGTGAAAAGGCGTTCGACCGATATCCAGCGCCAGCCGGGCCTGGGTTTCGCCATAACGCAGCGGCAACAACAATTGCCGCCAGTTCATACTGCTGCCAGCCATTCCCTCAGTGCCACCATCCGCTTGTTTTGCCATCAATTATTCTCTCCTTGCGCCGGGCCAGGCCTCTGGCTGTTCGACGACACCATGCCGTTATGACTGAATTCTGGTCTTTTAACCGCAGCGGTCATCTTTCCTGTCTCTCCATGCCACCCACTGCAAGGTCGCCAGCGGTCACTTGCGACCATGGTATAGCCTTTTAAAAAATATATTTAACTTATTGATTTTATTGAATTTTTCAAAAAACTTCCGATTTATCCCGAAGCTAATACCAAGGTCTATCTATTGCCCAATCGAACTTAACTGATAGGTTACAACTGACCTATAAAATAACAATTAGGAGGGGTTATGTCTTTCAAGTCTGAAGACGATAAAAAAGCCTACTGGCGCAGAAACATCAACTTGATGAAGGTGCTGCTGGTTATCTGGGCTGTCTGTTCATATGGATTCGGTATTTTGCTACGGCCATTACTCGACAATATCCCGGTGGGTGGTGTCGGCTTGGGGTTCTGGTTTGCACAGCAAGGTTCAATCTACGTGTTCCTAGCAATCGTATTTTATTACGCTAAAAAAATGCGTGATCTCGACCGTGAATTCGGCGTTGACGACTAATAAAAATAAATAGCTGAGGAATCAATAATGGATCTCACGACCTTAACCTACATTGTTGTAGGTCTTACGTTTGCCCTGTATATGGGTATTGCAGTTTGGGCCCGAGCGGGTACTACTGGCGAATTCTACTCTGCTGGCGGCGGTGTTCACCCGGTCGCTAACGGTATGGCAACCGGTGCTGACTGGATGTCTGCTGCTTCTTTTATCGGCATGGCTGGTCTGATTGCATTTAAAGGTTACGACGCGTCTATCTTTCTGATGGGCTGGACCGGTGGTTATGTACTGCTGGCTCTGTGCTTGGCACCTTACCTGCGCAAGTTCGGCAAGTTTACCGTGCCTGATTTTATTGGTGATCGTTACTACTCCAGAACAGCCCGTATCGTTGCGGTTGTCTGCCTGATCGTTGCTTCCCTGACCTATGTAATTGGTCAAATGAAAGGCATCGGCGTGGCTTTCTCCCGCTTCCTCGACGTTGATTATGCAACTGGCCTGTACTCCGGTATGGCGATTGTATTCTTCTACGCCGTACTCGGCGGTATGAAAGGCGTTACCTACACCCAGATCGCACAATACTGTGTACTGATCTTTGCTTACACCGTACCTGCGGTCTTTATCTCCCTGAACCTGACTGGCAACCCAATCCCACAACTCGGTTTCATGGGTGATACTGCCGACGGCACTCCCCTGCTGATCAAGCTTGACCAGACCCTGGTTGACCTCGGCTTTGCGGAATACACCGCCCAGAAAGGCGGCACCTTCAATATGATGATGTACACCCTGTCACTGATGTTTGGTACAGCCGGTCTGCCTCACGTTATTATCCGCTTCTTCACGGTTCCTAAAGTATCTGATGCGCGTAAGTCTGCAGGCTGGGCATTGCTGTTTATTGCCATCCTGTACACCACGGCCCCTGCAGTTGGCTCCATGGCTCGTCTGAACCTGACCAACACCATCCAGAATCCTGAATTTGCCGTTGGTGATCCACAAGCCAACCTGGAATACTCCGAACGTCCTAACTGGTTCAAAAACTGGGAAACTACAGGTCTGCTGCAGTTTGAAGACAAAAACGGTGATGGCCGCATCCAGTACTACAACGATCAAAACCCTGAATTTGCTGCCAAAGCCGAATCTTATGGCTGGAAAGGCAATGAAATGGTGAAAGTTGACCGTGACATCATGGTACTGGCCAACCCTGAAATCGCTAACCTGCCTAACTGGGTAATCGCTCTGGTTGCTGCCGGTGGTCTGGCTGCAGCACTGTCTACAGCCGCTGGTTTGTTGCTGGCCATTTCCTCTGCTATCTCGCACGATTTGCTGAAAAGCACCTTCATGCCGAATATCACAGAGAAACAGGAACTGCTGGCCGCTCGTGTTGCCATGGCCGGTGCCATTATGGTCGCAGGCTACCTTGGCCTGAACCCTCCTGGCTTCGCCGCTCAGGTAGTTGCCCTGGCCTTTGGTCTGGCTGCCGCGTCTATCTTCCCGGCCTTGATGATGGGTATCTTCAGCAGCAAGATTAACAACACCGGTGCAGTAAGCGGTATGTTGGCAGGCCTGGTTTCAACACTGGTTTATATCTTCGTCTACAAAGGCTGGTTCTTTGTTGCCGGTACCGAGATGTTGCCAAACACTCCAGATAACTGGTTCCTGGGGGTATCCCCTGAGGCCTTCGGTGCTCTGGGTGCGTTGATCAACTTTGTGGTTGCTTTTGTTGTCACCAACATGACAGCACCAGTACCGAAACATATTGAAGAAATGGTTGAAAGCATCCGTGTTCCTAAAGGCGCCAGCGCCGCTCAGGATCACTAAGATGTGATAAACGAACTCTCGTTATAACCCGGCTTCGGCCGGGTTTTTTTATGGCTGTTGTTTGGTGTTGCAGATACAGGCTCAAGCAGCTTGAAAGGTCTCAGCCGCAACAGAGAAAGAGGAAAAGCTGTCGTGAAGGCGGCAATCTCCGCCAAGGTCAGAATAGCCTCGGTATTGTAAACCCTGATAAATTTACAGAGGCGTTTACAGGGGCGTTTACAGGGACAGGTCACTGGGCATTCAACCAGAACAGAGGTTGCGCGTTTTTTCAGTGGCTGCTAGCTTGAATAGCTGAATGATAGAGCATTGCCTTGGTGTACTGTCGTTTTACATGTCAAGGCTACTTGAAAAATGCGCATTCGAAGAAACAAAACGGCTAAACAGAAAGGACAAGAAGAATGTCAGAAAACGATAGGTTGGCTGTACTCATTGATGCCGACAATGCCCAGGCTGCAATCTGCGAAGAACTATTGGCGGAAATATCAAAATTTGGTGTAGCCAGTGTGAAACGAGCATATGGAGATTGGACAACAACCAATCTGAAAAGCTGGAAGCCACACCTTCACAAGTACGCGATCCAACCAATACAGCAGTTCAGCTACACACAAGGTAAAAACTCCACGGATTCATCTCTGATTATTGATGCAATGGATCTGTTACACGAGGGAAGGCTTGATGGTTTTTGCCTGATTTCTTCTGATAGTGATTTCACCAGGCTGGCGAACAGGATTCGCGAAAGTGGATTGGTTGTATATGGTTTTGGCGAAAAGAAAACACCAGAGCCATTTGTAGCCGCATGTGACAAATTTGTATATACAGAAGTGTTAAGAAAATCTGAACATCAAAATATCAAGGATGAATCCGGCAACCCGGAATTAAAAAGAATTATTATCGATGCAGTTAATGCTGTATCCAAAGATGATGGCTGGTCACCGTTATCAGCGGTTGGAGGATATATCAATAAGAAAACACCCTCGTTTGATCCAAGAAATTATGGTTTTGAAAAACTCGGAAAACTGGTTAGATCGTTGATTTACCTGGAGTTTCAGGAACGGAAATTTGGTGATGAATCCTCTAATGTACATATTTATGTTAGAGAAAAAACGGCGTAACAAGTACGGTAACGTCTATTTATTTCCAGAGGATATTTCAGGGTTTTTTTGGCTACAACAAATATATCCTGAAACACTCTGAAACAACCACATCACAGCAAGGATTTCAGCTGCTGCAGTTTTTCTTGCTGTTGCTGACGCGCCAATGGCCGTTCGCTGGTTTCTGGCAGTGCTTTCTCAATGGTCAGCTGAATATCCTCGCCCTGTTGCAGCCGCTGCAATAGCAGGTCGTAGTTACGTTTGAATACCGGAAAGGCTTTGTATTCCGCATTATTGGCAAGAAAAAACCAGTCACTGGCCCGTCCGGCGAAATACACCACCGGGTGACTCCAGGCGAAGGTTTTTTTCGGCGAAGGCGCCCGGCAGGCTTCAATATACGCGGCATAAGCATCCGGTACGCCCAACTCCCCTGCCAGGTCACAACGAGAAATCACTTCATGGACATTGGGCAAATAGCTGGATTCCTTAACGGCGCGCTCCGCGGCCGCCAGGATCGTACTGGCCGGGTAATCCACCAGCAGCCGGGACCACAAGCGCTTGGCGGTGATCAGGGTCGCGGCATCGGGAAAGGCTTTGAGAAACTGGTTGTGGTAGTTGAAACGAAACAGCTCAAACATTTGGTTCAAGGCCGATTTCTGCTCGGTGTTGGCGGCTTTTTGCCCTTCACCAGCTGGTGTCGTTGAGTCGGCGCAAACTTGCTTCAACTGTTGTGTAGTCCGGTTCAGCAGTTGCTTGTCCATTCTTGCCTCCTGATGTTGTCGACGGGGTCGGTTGTGACAGCTGCCGCGCCCATTGCTGTTTGATGTATTGCAAGAAGCGGCTGTTCCAGCTGTTGTGTACCTGACGGGAATCACGCCAGTAAAGCACAAATTCGGCTACCCGTTCACGGGCAAATTGCGGGTCGATATGTGCCATGGAGAGAATATCGTAACAGTCGCTCGAGGGTTGCCAGTCGCTGGGAATCGGCAAGGGTACGGTCGAATGTTCCACCGCCGCCGAATAACGCGCCCATTGCTGACGAATGTGCTGGATAAACTTGCTGTTCCAGGTTTTTAGCGCATCGCCCCGCTCACGCCAGTACAGGATAAATTCCGCCACGGCATCATCAATAAACTGCTGTTCAATCCCGGAACGTTGCAATATCTGCAAGGCATCTTCACTGGGGCGCCACTGATGGCCAATGGGAGCGGCTTCGTCACTGGCAACACTGAAACCACTGCGGTTCAGCTGGCCTTCTTGCTGCAGCCGTTGACGTTCGGCGTCGTTCTGGGCGTATACCCACTGTTTTTTGACGAAGCGGAAAAAGCGGGTATTCCAGTCGTTCCGGTTAGCCCCTTGCTCTTGCCCTTGTAATAAAAAGACATCCCGCTGGGCCCAAATAAAACTGGCCGGAATACCATGCTGTTGCAGTCGGGTCAGTGTATCCGCACTGGGCTGCCAATCCTGGCCAATGCTGTGGTGAGCATGGGCGGCTGGTATTCCCTGTGCCATCGGTACTGCGCTAGCACCACCCAGAGGTCGGGCCGGTGCTGCAGCGGCCGACTGGCTGTGTTCAAAACTCAGTACCAGTTCAACGCTTTCCGGGTACATCGGGCCATGCAAGCGAATAAGCCCCTTGTCTACCAGGCTTGCCAGCGTACGACGAATCGTCACATCATCCCAAAAAGGCAGTTGCTGGCGCACGGTATCACGCGCCAGCCGGATACCCTGATGGTGGCTGTCGGGCTGTAATATCGCAGCCTGGTTGATAATCGTCAGTAAGACTGCATCTTCCAGCCCGATCGTTGCGGCCAGCGTCACAGACAAAGGGATGGAATAATCGTTGAACAGAGGGTGATTACTCATGATGCATTGCTTGAATTAACCTGAATCAAAAACGGAAGAATAAAACGAGAGCATTAACCGTAGCGGCTAGTGGCATTGCACCATGCTACCGTCATAGCGCCAGAGAGTCATACGATTCTGTGATGCCAGTGTTTGCTGTTCGGGGCCGGGGCACGATAAAAGCGCATCCGGCTCCTTTACTGCGACATTGTGCCGCCGCTCAAGAGCACCTGCGATCCACGCTCTCCATTAATCCTGAAAAAACCTGTCACCAGAGAAGCGTTTATCGTGTTTAAAATGCTTAAAAAAGCCGCTCAATCAAGCGGCTTGATTTTACCGGCAGGCAAGTGCCGGTATTCTGGAACGAATTACGCCAAACGCTTGTATTTCATACGTTTTGGCGCTGCGTCGGCACCCAGGCGTTTCTTCCGATCGGCTTCGTATTCAGTGTAGTTGCCTTCAAAAAAGCTGACTTTTGAATCACCTTCATACGCCATGATATGAGTGGCGATACGGTCGAGGAACCAGCGATCGTGGGATACCACCATCACGGCTCCGGGGAAGGCCAGTACGGCTTCTTCCAGTGCGCGCAAGGTTTCTACATCGAGGTCGTTGGACGGTTCGTCCAGCAACAGAACGTTGGCTCCCTGTTTCAGGGTATGGGCCAGCTGCAGGCGGCCACGTTCACCACCGGAAAGGTCTCCAACCCGTTTTTGCTGGTCTCCACCCTTGAAGTTAAAGCGGCCAATGTAAGAGCGACTGGGGTATTCCTTGCCATTGATGGTCAGCATGTCCAGACCGCCAGAGATGGCTTCCCAGACGCTTTTGCTGTCGTCCAGCTCGTCACGCAGCTGTTCTACAAAGGCCAGTTTGACGCTGTCGCCCATAACCACTTCGCCGCTATCGGGTTGCTCTGTCCCGGCAATCATACGGAACAGGGTGGATTTACCCGCTCCATTACCCCCAACGATCCCGACGATCGCACCCGCGGGTACGGTAAAGCTGAGGTCATCAATCAGAACGCGATCACCGTAAGCCTTGGTCACATTATGAAATTCGATCACTTTGTCACCCAAACGTGGGCCAGGCGGGATGTAGATTTCGTTGGTTTCGTTGCGGGTCTGGAATTCGCGGGAGTTCATTTCCTCGAATCGGGCCAGACGTGCCTTGGATTTGGACTGACGCCCTTTGGCACCTTGTCGCACCCATTCCAGCTCGTGTTTGATGGCCTTGGCATGGGCATCTTCTTCTTTCTTTTCTTGCTCCAGGCGTTTCTCTTTGGCTTCCAGCCAGGTGGTGTAGTTACCTTCGTAAGGAATACCATGGCCGCGATCCAGCTCCAGAATCCATTCGGCACAATTGTCGAGGAAATAACGATCGTGGGTAATTGCTACCACGGTGCCAGGGTATTCTTCCAGGAATTTCTCCAGCCAGCCGACGGATTCTGCATCCAGGTGGTTGGTGGGTTCGTCCAGCAACAGCATGTCGGGTTTTGACATCAACAGACGGCACAGGGCAACACGACGACGCTCTCCCCCTGACAATTTGGTAACATCAGCATCCCAGGGTGGCAGTCGCAGCGCATCGGCGGCAATTTCCATCTGGCGGTCGCTGTCATGGCCGTCAGCCGCTTCGATCAGGGCTTCAAGCTGGCCCTGCTTTTTGGCCAGGGCGTCAAAGTCGGCATCCGGCTCGGCATAGGCGGCGTATACGGCATCCAGTTCGGCCTTGGCGTTCATCAGTTCGCTGAGGCCATCTTCAACATTGCCTCTGACGTCTTTGGCCGGGTCCAGTTCCGGCTCCTGGGGCAGGTAGCCAATATTCAGGTCGGGCTGTGGACGCGCTTCGCCAATAAAATCCTGGTCAATACCTGCCATGATTTTTAACAGGGTCGACTTACCGGAACCATTCAGGCCGAGCACACCAATTTTGGCACCCGGGAAAAAAGATAGTGAGATATCGCGCAGAATCTGACGCTTGGGCGGTACAATCTTGCCCAGACGGTTCATCGTAAATACATACTGTGCCATGGTGAAACCTTTAACTGAAAATGCTGCGCCAAACTACTGAAATCCACCGTGAATGGCAATCAGCGACAACACGATCCACACACCCAGTGACCAGGTGTGCAGAAACCGCTCCGGTTTCTTATCTGTCAGAATAATGAGCAGAGATCAGATTCATGCAGCATCATGACCCAGCAGGCCATTCCGTGCGACCAGCAACGCGCCTACATTATTTTTTTCTTCCCTCATTGATCATCATGGTGGCGATTGTTGTCTTCAATGTGTTCCAGCATATACACACCGACCGTAAGCGATTACTCACCAACGCCACCACGCTGGTGCAGCAACAAGCCACGGTCATGCACTCGCTGTTGTTGGCATATACGCCGTTACAATGCAGTGTAAGTGGGCAGATATCTGCCACTCCTCCAACCTCAGCCAGTACCCACAAGACGCTCCCAAATCACAGCACTGACCTCGACCAGCTGACAGCATTAACGCCTTCGCTGGAAGCCATCGCCATGGTGACAACCACGCAGCCGCTGGTTTATGTGCAACAAATGGGGCCGCTACTGGATCACAATCATCTGCTGACATTGGCAGAACAGCCGGACTCGCCCTTGCTGACACAACCGTATCGAGTCGACCAGCAGCTTTATCTGCAGTCCTGGTGCCATCGTTCTGGACAGTCTTATCGGGTTATCAGCCGCCACTCGCTGGACCGTTTCCGTGGTCATATTTTACCCAGCGGCAACCCCGGCATTACGCTCCGGCTGATCGATACCCTGGCGCCGTACGCTGAAAGCCATCGCCAGATCAGCCATCCTCCGACCAGCCCATTGGTACAACAGGCGATTCCCGGCACGCATTGGTCTGTGGTGGCCTTCCCGTTACCGGAGGATCTGAAGCATCATCTGACCGGCTATTTACTCGCCCCGCTATTGCTGATTTTGATACTGATTTCTTCGGTATGGGCGTTTCGTCGTTCGGTGCAGCAGGCGGAGCAGGCTGCGACCCAAGCCGATACCCAGCGCCAGCAAGCGGAAGAACGGGCCAATCGGGTGCTGCAGTCAATCGAAGATGCCCTGATTTCTACCGATGCCAACGGTGAAGTGAACTATGTCAATCACCGGGCCAGTGAGCTGCTGGCACAAAATGGTTATACCTTGCTTAAAGGCCACACTCTCGCGGCGATCTGGCCACACCCACAAGCCTTGTGGGCCCATGGGCTGAGTGTTCAGGAGCTGGCACACTTGCACGACAAAGGCCGCACCCTGACGGCTAGCCTTGATGGAGAATCACGCATCATGGAGCAGAGCCATTACCCGCTGTATCGCGATCAGCAGCTTGATGGCATCGTCTGGATACTGCGCGACATCAGCACCTCGGTACATACCCGGCGCGAACTGGAACGCAGCCGTCAGCGTTATATGTCACTGTTTGAGGAATCAGGTGTCGCGCATTGGTTGCTGGATATCGCGGAGTTTCACAACAGTCTCGACAGCCTGAGCATTATCAATGTCAATCAAGCGGCCATTGCCCTGGCGGGTGCCAGCAGCCGCTCCCAGCTGCAACGGCAATTCCGCCAGCTGTTTACTGACGACCGCCACGCTTTTCTCGATGCCGTTCAACAAAGCCGCCAGGAACAATCCCGGTTTACCCATACCCAGGTTGCGATTACCCGTTTTGATGGCCAGCAACGGGAGCTGTCGATTCATTTCAGTCCGGGTTTCGAGCACAAGTTGATGGTTTCCCTGATTGATGTCACCGAAGAAAAACGAGCGGCGGAACGGGCAAGGGAACAGGAAAACTTCTGGGCGGCGGTCATGGCCGCCATGCCGGATACCGTTTTTGTCGCCGATCTGGACGATCAGCTGGAGCCTGCCATCATTTACCGCAACCGCTCCGGTTCGGAAACACTGGGGTATCCGGCGCTGGCCGATAACGATGGTTGTTGCGACTGGTTACTGTATGCCTCGGACGAAGAAAAACAACGCTGCCATCAGGCGCTGACTGTCCTCAGAACCCTGCCACCGGGCAAGGCGCATATCATCTGTTTACAATGCCGCCACCACGATGGCAGCACCCGGCTAATCCGCTTCGAGCTGACGCCATTCCGGTACGATCAGAACGGTAATGTAAACAGCTACATTGGCACCGCCCGAGATGTCACCGACGACCGCGCCAAACAGCAGCAAACCATCGAAAGCGAAGCCCGCTATCGCATGGTGGCGGAAAACATGACTGACGTCATCTGGGCCACCGACAGCCATATGAAGCTCAATTTCGTCAGTACTTCCGTACACCGACTGTTGGGGTATCAACCGGACGAATTGCTGAAGCTGGGAATCGACGTGATTTTCAGCCTCCGCGATATCCGCTCATTACAGCTCGATTTGCGCCAGGCCTTGCAAACAGCAACCAATAACCCCGACCTGCACCACAATCTGTTACAAAAGGATATTCAGGCGACAACCCGGGATGGCGAACGCCGCCTGTTGAATATACAGGCCAGCATGATTCGCAACCCGGACGGCAGCACACAGGGCATCACAGGGATTTGTCGCGACGTCACGGAAGAACGCCGTAACGAGCAAGAACTGCTGCTGGCCGCCGATGTGTTTGAAAACACCAACGAAGCCATTATCGTCGCCGATGACAACTTCCGGGTAGTCAAGGTCAACCGGTCCTTTACCCAGATTACCGGCTTTCCGGCGCATGAAATTATCGGTAAAACCCCGGATCACCTGGTCGCTCCGGAGCATCGCAACAACCACTATATGCACGATATTATCGAAACGCTGGTGGTTGATAATTACTGGCAGGGCGAACTCAAATATCGCTGCATGAGTGGCGAAACGCGCACTTCCTGGACCGGCATCAGCATCATTCGTGATCCACAACACGAGATCCAGAGTCTGACCATCATTATGTCGGACATCACCGAGCGTAAAGCCAACGAAGAGCGCATCCATCACCTCGCCTACTACGACCCTCTCACCGGCCTCGCCAATCGCGCCCAGATGCACGAGCGGCTGGAAGCACTGATGCACAAGACCAGCCATCACAACAGCCATCTGTCGCTGCTGTTTATTGACCTTGACCGATTCAAGCCGATCAATGATTCCCTTGGCCACCCGGCGGGAGACAAGGTCTTGATTGAGGTCGCCGAGCGGCTGCGCCAATGTGTCAAAAGTGGCGATATGGTGTGCCGGATGGGCGGTGACGAATTCACCATCGGACTGGCCTTTGATAATACCAATCACGACGTGGTCACCATTCCCCAGCGAGTGGCAGAGCGTATTCTCAAAGAACTCAACCAACCCTATTACATTGGCAAGCACCAGTTATTCCTCAGTGCCAGTATCGGTATCGCCACCTACCCGAACGATGGCGACAGTGTTATCGAACTGCTGAAAAACGCCGATATGGCCATGTACCATGCCAAGGACGCTGGCCGTAACAATCTGCAGTTTTATAATGCCGCCATGAACCGCCAGGCGGTGGAACGGATGGAGCTGGAAAATGATCTGCACCAGGTGCTGCAAAAACAGGAACTGTACTTGCTGTTTCAGCCACAGTACGACTCCCGGACCTTGCGCGCCGTGGGTGTCGAAGCCCTGCTGCGCTGGCATCACCCGGTTCGCGGCGAGGTTTTGCCACAGGAGTTTGTACCGATTCTGGAAGATACCGGGCTGATTGGCCCAGTTGGCTGCTGGGTGCTGGAGCAAGCCTGTCTGAAAATGGCGGGCTGGCTTGAGCTGGGGCTGTCGATTCAACTGATTGCGGTCAACGTCTCTGCACGTCAGTTCAAATACCCCGGCTTTGTCGACGAGGTCAAACAGGCACTGCAAAAATCCGGTATTTCTCCACACCATCTGGAGCTGGAGCTGACCGAATCCGCATTGATCGACGATATTGATTTCACCCTGTCGGTGTTGCACGAATTACGGGCGCTGGGCGTACGCATCTCGATTGATGATTTTGGGACTGGCTATTCGTCACTCAATTATCTGAAACAGTTTCCGGTTGATATTCTCAAGGTAGACCGCAGTTTTATCCAGAACCTGCCCACCAACCGTGATGATGCCCAGATTACCCGCACCATTATTGCCATGGCCCATAATCTGGGGCTGGGGGTGATTGCCGAAGGGATCGAGAACTGCGAACAACTGGCATTTTTGATCGAAGCACGTTGTGAAACCCTTCAAGGCTATCTGCTATCGGTTCCTGTCACCGCTGACGAGCTCGAAGCCCGTATGACCGACCAGCCGGTATGCAGCCTCAAAGCAGTTGAGCGAGATTCAGTCTGATGGTGAATAACACTCACGTGCCAGAACGCCATAATTTAGGGTAGAATGCTCGCCCTTTTAAATTGCCCGGCGTAGCCACGACCGATGCACCCGCCCACACACCGAGGATCACCTGATGTTTAGCCGCGACATGAACATTGCCGACTTTGACCCGGATCTCTGGTCTGCCATGCAGGCTGAAGATCAGCGTCAGGAACACCATATCGAGCTGATTGCTTCCGAAAACTACACCAGCCCACGGGTGATGGAAGCCCAGGGCTCCCAGCTGACCAACAAATACGCGGAAGGTTATCCGGGCAAACGTTATTACGGCGGCTGTGAGCACGTTGACGTAATTGAACAACTGGCCATCGACCGCGCCAAGGCACTGTTTGGCGCACCTTATGCCAACGTTCAGCCACACTCTGGCTCCCAGGCCAATGCTGCGGTTTTCATGGCACTGGTCAAACCCGGCGATACCGTTCTGGGTATGAGCCTGGCACACGGTGGTCACTTGACCCACGGTGCATCGGTCTCTTTTTCTGGCCGTATCTACAATGCCATCCAGTACGGTCTGAACCCGGAAACCGGCGAAATCGATTACGCAGAAGTCGAGCGTCTGGCCAAAGAACATCAGCCCAAAATGATTATTGCCGGTTTCTCTGCCTATTCCCGAGTGGTTGACTGGCAGCGTTTCCGCGATATCGCCGATGCGGTGGGCGCTTACCTGTTTGTCGATATGGCTCACGTGGCGGGTTTGGTTGCTGCAGGCGTTTACCCGACACCGGTTGGTATTGCCGATGTCGTCACCACCACAACCCACAAAACCCTGCGAGGCCCTCGTGGTGGTCTGATTCTGGCAAAAGAAGACGAAGAGCTGAACAAAAAGCTCAACTTTGCCGTCTTCCCGGAATCCCAGGGTGGCCCACTGATGCACGTGATTGCCGCCAAGGCTGTGTGTTTCAAGGAAGCCATGTCGAATGAATACAAGGCGTATCAGGCCCAGGTGGTCAAAAACGCCCAGGCCATGGCCGCTACCTTTATTGCCCGTGGCATCAATATCGTCTCTGGCGGTACTGACGACCATCTGTTCCTGGTTGATCTGATTGGCAAGGAATACACCGGTAAAGATGCCGACGCCGCCCTCGGCCGCGCCAATATCACGGTGAACAAAAACTCCGTACCAAACGATCCACGTTCACCTTTCGTGACTTCTGGTCTGCGTATCGGTAGCCCAGCGATCACCAGCCGTGGGTTTGGTGAAGCGCAAGCAACAGAACTGGCTGGCTGGATCTGTGACGTACTGGACAGCCTGGAAAACGGCACTTCCGAGCAAGTGGAAGCCGAAGTGAAAGCCAAGGTCATCGCCTTGTGTGATCAGTTCCCGGTTTACCGCTAAGCCCTGCCAGACACCGGTCGCCACTGCACATCGTGGCGACGGTGTTTCCAGACTCGACAGCTCGCCTTCACACTCCCCATATTTTCCCGTCTGTTTGCCATCTGACCTGTCCCTGGCCAGCCACCCTGGCGAATTCACATAGACTTTGATCGGATATGGCAATTTTTTATTGCAACCAGACCTCAACGTTCTAGAATCGCAGCGCTCGCGCAAGAAGTTCCGACCGTACTCTTTCGATACTCAGGATGCCTCTCATGACGACGTCGAACCTGCATGCCCACACCCAATGGTCTCCTATTTCCGAGTCCCGCTTACTCAATTTGATCCAGCACACTGAAGCCAGTATGGAGGCGCCGGTCAAAACGCTCTGGCAGCTGATGCGTTTGCCAACCGCCGAAATATGGCAACAGCACCCCTGGGCCGATGAAGGCTGTGGTTTCTGGGTACTGGCTACCTTTGGCCGCCATTGCCTGTACTTTAATGACGTGACCCAGGGGTTTGCCATCAGCCCGTTCCAGCGCTGGGGAAACATCGACCACTTTGATCCAACCCCAACCCCTCTCAATGAACTGATTCAGCGCCTGACCCATACTGTCCTGGCCAATCCCGACTGCGAACGTGCCTGAAAACGTGCCGGAACATGGTTTACCCGGTGATGGCCTGGCCGAAGTCCATGTGTGAAATCATTGCCTGATAATCACGGCAGGAGTACACTGGCGCGCTTTGGCCACCATGGCCGTATCGCTCTTTAGTCAGTTCCGCCTATGCATTGTCCATTCTGCTCACATCCGGAAACCAAGGTGGTCGACTCACGCTTGATGGCTGACGGTGCCCAGGTTCGTCGCCGTCGCGAATGCTCCGGCTGTGGTGAGCGTTTTACCACCTTCGAATGCGTCGAACTGACCTTCCCTCTTGTGATCAAGCAGAACGGTGTCCGGGAAACCTTTCGCGAAAGCAAACTCCGCAGTGGTATCCAACGGGCATTGGAAAAACGCCCGATTCCTGTCGACACGATGGACGCGGCTATCCACCATATCCTGCAAACCATCCGCAACAAAAATGACCGGGAAATATCCAGCCGCCAGATTGGCGAATACGTGATGGCTGAATTACATCAACTGGATCAGGTTGCCTATGTTCGCTTTGCCTCGGTGTATCGCAGCTTCAAGGATCTCGACGAATTCCGCGCCGAAATTGAACGCCTGTCTGCCAGCGTCAGCACCACGGTTATTACGGAAACCAACCCATGAAGACATATACGCCAACCCATAACCCAGAAGCCCATGGCGATGAGTACTGGATGGCCAGGGCTTTACGTCTGGCAGAGCAAGGACTCTATTCCACCAGCCCCAATCCCCGGGTTGGCTGCGTCATCGTCAAGGATAATGTGCTGGTGGGTGAAGGCTGGCACCAGCAGGCCGGAGGCCCCCACGCAGAAGTCCACGCCTTGCGCATGGCGGGCGATCAGGCTCAAGCGGCCACCGCTTATGTCACCCTCGAACCTTGCAGCCATTTTGGCCGCACGCCACCCTGCGCCCATGCTCTGGCCAACGCCGGTGTTGCCCGGGTTGTTGGTGCCTGTCGCGACCCTAATCCGCAAGTGGCTGGCCGGGGCTTTCAATATCTGCGTGATGCCGGTATCGAGGTGACGGAAACCTGCTTGCAAAATCAGGCTGAATCCCTCAACGCCGGATTTATCCAGCGTATGCGCAGTGGCCTGCCCTGGGTCAGAATCAAGCTGGCCCAAAGCCTCGACGGCCGCACCGCCATGGCCAGTGGCGAAAGCCAATGGATCACTGGCCCTGCGGCCCGCCGCGATGTACAGCGGTTACGAGCGCGCAGCTGCGCAGTGATTACCGGTGCCAGCTCAGTACTGATCGACAATCCTTCCATGACCGTACGGCCAGCCGAAACCGGTATCAAACAACCGGAACATCTCTGGCGTCAGCCTTTACGGGTAGTGATTGACGGCCAACAACGGCTCAGCGGCAACGAAGCTGTTTTTGACCAGCCTGGTGATATCCTCCTGGCGGTTACCAATACCTCTCTGGTCACCGTGCAGCGAGCAGCAACCTTGGGGCAACTGACGCTCTGGCAAAGCCCGGCAACACAGACAGGCAAGGTTGATTTGCCAGCGCTACTACGGTTTTTGGCCGAACAGGGCCACAATGACATATTGGTCGAAAGTGGTGCCCGGCTGGCGGCGGCGTTTGTAGAAACCGGGCTGGTGAATGAACTGGTGTTGTATTGCGCTCCAACCTTGCTGGGCAGTAATGCCCGGCCGTTGCTGGCATTGCCACTGGATAGCATGCAGCAGCAGATTCGCTGGCACTGGCAGGATATTCGTATGGTTGGCCAGGATTTACGCCTGACCTTGCAGCCGGAAGCCGCTCGGCCATAACCCGACCCATCGTCAACAGAGACAGATTGAGAAAGCCATGTTTACAGGAATTATCGAAGCAATCGGCACCGTCGCAAGTGTTACCAGCGTATCCGGTGACTTGCGCCTGACAATCCGCACCGGGGCGCTGGATCTGGCCGATGTCAAACTCGGTGACAGCATCGCCACCAATGGTGTGTGTCTGACCGTCGTGGCACTCCCCGGCGACGGCTTTGTTGCCGATGTGTCACGAGAATCCCTGGCCCATACCCGTATCGGCAGCTGGCAAGCAGGCACCCAAGTCAATCTGGAAAAGGCCCTGCTGCCCACCACTCGCCTCGGTGGCCATATGGTCAGCGGGCATGTGGATGGCGTTGGCCGTATCAGTCAGCGTCAGGCCGATGCCCGCTCGATTCGCTTGACCGTCGAAGCCCCTGCGGAACTGGCTCGTTATATTGCCGCCAAAGGCTCTATCACTGTCGATGGTGTCAGTCTGACAGTGAATGCACTCAGTGATGCCGGGTTTACTCTGAATATTGTGCCCCATACCGCCGCAGAGACAACATTGATTTCCAGCCAGCCAGGTCAGCAGGTTCACCTGGAAGTTGATATGATTGCCCGTTATCTGGAACAACTGGTCAAAGCGCCAGACAATACAGAAAAAACGCCGATGGATGCGGCTTTTCTGGCACAGCATGGATTCTGGAAATAAACCGATTCATCGAGCGCCAGACAATCAGTAATACAACACATACTCACAGATTATTCTGAACAGGCTTATTATGGCACTGAACACCATCGAAGAAATTCTGGCCGACATCCGTGACGGTAAAATGGTCATTCTGATGGATGACGAAGACCGTGAAAACGAAGGCGATATTATTGTTGCCGCAGAAAAAGTAACGCCAGAAATCATCAATTTCATGGCCACCGAAGCGCGTGGCCTGATCTGTCTCCCCTTGTCAGCAGAACGTTGTGATTACCTCGGTTTACCCGCCATGGTAACCGCCAACGGCGCCAGGTTTTACACCCCGTTTACCGTCTCAATTGAAGCCGCAGAAGGTGTCACCACCGGTATTTCTGCCGCCGACCGTGCCGCGACTATCCTGGCGGCAGTCAACCCGATGGGTAAACCAGAAGACATTGTCCAGCCAGGTCACATCTTTCCGTTACGCGCCCGCCCCGGCGGTGTTTTGAGTCGTGCCGGTCATACCGAAGCAGGGAGCGACCTCGCCCGTATGGCAGGTCTGACCCCGGCAGCCGCCATTGTTGAGGTTCTGAACCCTGATGGCACCATGGCCCGACGTCCACAACTGGAAGTGTTTGCCGCCAAGCACGGCCTCAAGATCGGTACCATTGCCGATCTGATTCATTACCGCATGGCCAATGAAAAAACCGTTGAGCTGATCAGCAAAGACAAGATTGCCACCGAATATGGCGATTTTATGCTGCACACGTTCCGCGATACCATCCAGAACGAGACCCACCTGGCCTTGACGCTGGGCGACATTCAGCCGGATAGCCCTTGTGTTGTCCGGGTGCAGACCAATAATTACCTGCGCGATGTCCTTGGCATAAAACCCAAGTCCGGTGCCAGCTGGTCATCATCCCATGCGCTACAGCGCATTGCCGCAGAGGGCGAAGGTGTACTCGTGCTGTTATCCGCCGGTCAGCACGATGCCATCGAAGACAGCCTCGACGACTTTTTTGGTCGCGCGCGGCCGATTCCCAGCCCCAACACCGATAGCTCTGGTGCCTTTCTCACCATCGGCACCGGCTCCCAAATCTTGCGTGAGCTAGGCGTACAAAAAATGCGTCTGCTCAGCTCGGAAATGAAATACAGCGGCATCTCGGGTTTTGATCTCGAAATCACTGAATACTTGCCGTTTGACGCCTGACACCACCGATTACGAACTGGAAATACACATGAAACAGATCAGAACTATTGAAGGCAACCTCACCCCGAATGACGGCAAATACGCCATTGTGGTTGGCCGCTGGAATGCCTTTGTTGTTGAAAGCCTGCTCGAAGGCGCAGTCGACAGCCTGTTGCGTCACGGCGTTGATGAAGAAAACATCACCATTATTCGTGCGCCCGGTGCGTTCGAGATTCCTCTGGTTGTGCAACGCATCGCATCATCCGAACGCTACGATGCCATTATCGCACTCGGTGCCGTGATTCGTGGTGGCACCCCACACTTTGAATACGTCGCGGGTGAATGCACCAAAGGACTGTCCAGCGTCTCACTGGAATACAGTGTACCGGTGTCCTTCGGTGTCCTGACCGTCGATAGTATTGAGCAAGCAATTGAACGCTCAGGCACCAAGGCAGGTAACAAAGGGGAAGAAGCTGCGATGTCTGCCTTTGAAATGGTTTCCCTGCTGTCCGCCCTGGAGGCCTGATCCGCATGTCACGTGCTTCTGGCAACCATAAACCCAGTCCCGCTGCCCGCCGCAAAGCACGTGCTTTTGCTTTGCAGGCGCTGTACCAATGGCAAATCGCCGGGGCCAATCTGACCCAGATCGAGTCGGAATTTCGTGCCGATAACGATATGAGCAAGGTCGACCTGGAGTATTTCCACGACATACTCCACGGCGTCCCCCGTGAGCGCTCAGCCCTGGATGAGAAAATTGCGCCGCTGATGGATCGCCGCCTTGATGAGATGACGCCAGTTGAGCTGGCCATTCTGCGCCTTGGGGCTTTCGAAATGTGCCGCCGTCCGGATGTACCCTACAAGGTCGTTATCAATGAATCGGTCGAGCTGGCCAAAGTCTTTGGCGCTACCGATGGTCACAAGTACATCAATGGCGTCCTCGACAAGCTGGCCCAGCGCGAACGGGGCGTTGAAATCCGAGGTGCCCGTGGTGGCGCCCAACGGCGAGACAACCAGGAGCAGTGAGCAGACAACAGCCCGGCAGTTCTGAATTTGAACTGATACAGCGCTGTTTTACTCAGGGGTATCCGACAGATGCGGCCACTCTGCTTGGTATAGGTGACGATGCCAGCGTCATTGCTCCGCCAGCCGATCAGCATCTGGCACAAAGCCTGGATACCCAGGTTGCCGATGTTCACTTCCCCGCCAATGCCCCTGCCCATTTGATTGCCCAGCGCGCCTTGCGCTGTGCTGTCAGTGACCTGGCGGCGATGGGGGCCTCCCCGCAAGGTTTTTTACTCGGTCTTACCCTGCCCGACAACCAACCGGACTGGCTTGATGATTTTGCCCGTGGTTTACGGGATGCGGCCACTGCATGCGGTATCACCCTGCTCGGTGGTGATACCACACGCGGGCCAGCGCTGGTGATCAGCCTGCTGGTTCAAGGCTGGGTACCGACACTCTCATATCCCCGCGGGCTGACTCGTGGTGGGGCCCAGCCAGGGGACGATGTCTGGGTCAGTGGTTGTCTTGGGCAAGCGGCATTGGCATTACCCATGGTACTCGCCAATCCGGCCATCCACACCGGCTTGGCCGCCGCCTATTATTACCCAGCGCCACGGTTAACTCTGGGCCAGTCGCTATTAGGCATCGCGACAGCAGCACTGGATATTTCTGATGGGCTGTTACAAGATGCCCACCATATTGCTACCGCCTCAGCCGTTAACCTGGCATTGACCGGCGAACACATTCCAACAGCTGTTGCACTCGGTCATCCTGGCTGGCCCGACTGCCTGAGCGGTGGTGATGACTACGAATTGTTGTTCACGGCACCGGTGGATCAACAGACACGTATTGCGACACTGGCACAACAGCTGGACGTGCCCTTGACCCGTATCGGCCAGTGCCAGTCGAAGATCAATGATCAGCAGCCGACAGTTACCGTGTTACTACAGGACCAACCAGTGCAATTGACAACGTCCGGCTATCAGCACTTCTAGCTCATTACGGAGTCAGAGACACAGTAAATCTCCAGACGAACATCAAACGAAAAGGAACTCTTATGATACGCCTTACCCGCACCGCCCTGATGTTATGCTTGCCGCTGGCAGCTGTGTTATCCCAACCCGTCCTGGCCGGTGAACCTGCCTACGTCCAGGTGTCTGCCAGTGCTGATATTCAGGCAAATCCGGATTATTTGCTGCTCAATCTCTCAATCAGTGATATCCAGCCCACTCTGGCCGCCGCGAAACGGCAGGTCGATGACAGCTTTCATCAATTGATGGCGGTAACTCGCAAACTGGATATCGCCGAAGAGCATGTCCGTGCGGAACAAATCTCGAACTACCCCCAATACCAGTGGATTGATAAAAGCCGTACCTATACCGGCGAGCAGGTCACCCGCCGGATAGAAATTACCCTGCGCGATCTGGGCAACTACGGTGACCTGGTCCACCAATTGATGCAGAACCCGCTGGTGCAAATCAGCCAGAGCCAGTTCCGTTTTGACAATCGTGATGCTCTGGAAAACCAGGCATTACAAAACGCCTTGTTAAAAGCCAAAGACAAAGCTCACTTGATGGCCACTACGCTGAATAGTGAGCTGGGGGATGTACTGGCTATCAGCGAAAGCGGCTCACGTATCAATCAGCCCGTTTATGCCATGCGCGAAATGTCTGTCAGCAGCAAACAAAGCGCTCCTATGCTGGTACAGAAACAAACCATCAGCGCCAGTGTTGATGTCCGGTTTGAACTTGAATAAGGAAGGTAGACATGAGCCAAACGTCAACCGCGAACACAACGTCCCACAAGCCAATCCCGCCAGCCCCGGAACCATTACGTCCTGGGCGCTATCGTCATTACAAGGGTCAGGATTACGAGGTATTTGGGCTGGTTCGCCATAGCGAAACCAACGAATGGCTGGTGCATTACCGCACGCTTTACGGTGACTTCAGTCACTGGGTACGGCCGTACGAAATGTTTATGGAAACCGTCGAGGTCGCAGGGGAAATACTGGCTCGATTTGACTATCAGGGGCCAATGAAACAAGCAGACTCCACAACAACCAATACCTCGACACCATCAATGGCTCAAACAGAGGATGATTGACGTATGACCCCCGCTGTTAATGCGGCCAAAAAAGCCGCTGTCCGTTTTAGCTTGCATGAATATCAACACGACCCCAAAGCAGCATCCTGGGGTGAAGAAGCCGCTGCAGCTCTCGGCCTCGCCCCGTCACAGGTTTTCAAAACCTTGCTGGTCAGCCTTGGTGGTCACAAAAGTACCCTGGCGGTTGCCATTCTGCCGGTGAACAAAAAGCTGAATCTGAAAGCCATCGCAAAAGCACTGGGGGCCAAAAAAGCCGAGATGGCCGATCCGGCTATCGCAGAAAAAACAACCGGCTATGTCGTTGGAGGAATCAGCCCGTTAGGACAGAAAAAGAAACTGCCTACCGTACTCGACAGCTCCGCCGAGCCGCAAACAACAATCAACGTCAGTGCCGGTCGGCGTGGGCTGGAGATTGAGTTGGCTCCGGCTGATTTACTGGCATTAACTCAAGGAACGTTCGCCGCGATTAGTCACTGACGCGGTCGTATTGTCATTGTCATTATCCACACACAACCAGCACAGCTGACCCAAGGCCGGCGTGACAGTACACTCATCACCGTCAGGCGTTGTTCCATTTACGCTCCGGCCAAGGGCAATATGGCTCACTTGATCATCATAGTACTCATGAGCCATGGATATGGCTTTCCGAACTGGTAATAAATAGCTGCACGCCTCGCTGTCCAGCGTCGGTACATATATATCAGTCCAATCAATAGATGAAAGCTATTCCAGCAAGCAACAAGATTTCACTAATTTCCGAGTCGTTCCAATCTGTAATCTCCATTTAATACAGACGACCACCAGTCTTCATTTTCCAGGTACCACTGAACCGTTTTTCGGATTCCGCTTTCGAAGGTTTCCATCGGTTCCCAACCAAGCTCTTTTTGTATTTTAGTGGCATCAATCGCATAACGCTGATCATGTCCAGGCCGGTCTTTTACAAAAGTAATCAGGTCTCGGTAATATTGCACTTCTGCTGGTTTTTCAGGTGCCAGCTCTTCCAGCAAACTGCAGATTGTTTCCACTACAGTCAGATTGGATTTTTCGTTATGACCACCAATATTATAGGTTTCATTAATTTCCCCCTGGGTCGCAACGGTTATTAGAGCTCTCGCATGATCTTCCACATAAAGCCAATCTCTAATTTGAGCCCCTGTTCCATATACAGGCAATGATTTCCCTTGCAATGCATTTAAAATTACATGTGGAATTAATTTTTCAGGAAAATGAAAAGGTCCATAATTATTAGAGCAATTGGTGACAACTACTGGCAAGTTATAGGTACGGCCCCACGCTCTCACCAAATGATCAGATGATGCCTTACTGGCTGAGTATGGAGAGCTGGGAGAGTATGGTGTATTTTCGGTAAACAGGTCATCCGTACCTTCCAGGTCACCATATACTTCATCAGTGGATATGTGATGGAACCGGAACTGTTGCTGCCGTTCCTCTGGGAGTGTTGAATAAAGCTTTCGAGCGGCTTCAAGTAAGTTGAATGTTCCAATAACATTGGTTTGAATAAAGTCATCGGGGCTGTCGATTGAACGATCGACATGACTTTCAGCAGCCAGGTGCATGATGATGTCTGGCTGGTATTTTTCGAGTGTGTCTTTTACCGCGTCGGCATTTCTCAAGTCTACTTTTGTGAATGTGTAACGTTCATTCTGAGATATTGAATCCAGTGAATTCAGATTGCCAGCATAAGTGAGGCAGTCCAGATTAATGACAGTGTGGTCTGTTGCATTGATCAGGTGTCGGACGACGGCACTTCCGATAAAACCGGCTCCGCCAGTGACTAGAAATTTCATTGTGCTTGACTCAAGTTAGGTATATATTTTGCTGTTTTAAGGCGTTGTCTTTTTTGATCTTCTCTGCTTTCCATTATCCGAAAACAATCATACAAGTTAAAGATACTGCATCGGCTAGTCAATTTCATCTTGATTGGTCTGCCAATAAATGTAGCATACATGCTCATAAAATACATTTGGAGAGAAAATGAGTTCATATAAAGGCATTATCTTGGCTGGAGGTTCCGGGACACGATTGCACCCCATCACACGAGGTGTCTCCAAACAATTGTTACCAATCTATGACAAACCAATGATTTTTTACCCCATCTCTGTACTTATGTTGGCAGGTATCAGAGAGATTCTTATTATTTCCACCCCAGAAGATATGCCATCTTTCCAGCGCATGCTAGGGTCTGGTGAAGCATACGGAGTGCGTTTTAGCTACGCGGTGCAGCCATCCCCTGATGGATTGGCCCAGGCATTCCTGATCGGGGAAGAATTTCTGGCTGGAGCACCGGCTGCATTGGTGTTGGGCGACAACATTTTTTATGGTCAGCACTTTAGTGATAATCTTATCAATGCCGCCAAGCGTAAAGATGGAGCCACTGTTTTTGGCTACCACGTAAGTGATCCTGAGCGCTTTGGGGTGGTCGAGTTTGATAGTAATGGCAAGGCACTTTCCATTGAAGAAAAACCAATCAAGCCAAAGTCCAGCTATGCCGTTACCGGTTTGTATTTCTACGATAACAATATCGTCGATGTCGCCAAAGCCGTGAAACCTTCTCCTCGTGGTGAGCTTGAGATCACAGATATCAATAACATGTATCTGGAAGCCGGCAAGCTGAATGTTGAAGTATTGGGCCGAGGCTTTGCCTGGCTGGATACTGGTACTCATGACTCCTTGATTGAAGCTGGTATGTTTGTGAATACCATTGAACAGCGCCAAGGCTTCAAAATAGCATGCCTGGAAGAAATTGCATTTGATCATGGCTGGATCACCGCAGAACAACTGGAAGCCGAAGCTACTGCTTTGAAAAAAACAGGTTATGGTCAATACCTATTCAAAATTCTGAAGGAGGCACAAGCCTGATGAATGTGATTCAAACCTCGATTGACGGTGTTGTTGTGATTGAGCCTAAAGTTTTTGGGGATGAGAGAGGCTTTTTCCTGGAGACATTTCAGGACAATCGTTACCGTGATATGGCAGGTATCAATGCAACCTTTGTACAGGACAATCATTCCCGGTCCCGAAAAGGGGTATTACGAGGGCTTCATTTTCAGAAGTCAAAGCCTCAAGGCAAGCTCGTACGGGTTATTCGCGGATCAGTCTTCGATGTAGCCGTTGATATACGCCCAGGTTCTCCCACGTTTGGGCGGTGGGAAGGCGTTATTTTGAGCGAGGAAAACAAGCGCCAATTCTGGGTTCCACCTGGATTGGCTCATGGCTTTCTGGTGCTTTCAGACGCTGCAGACTTTGAATACAAATGCACCGACTACTATGATCCTGCCGATGAAGGCAGTCTTATATGGAACGACCCGGAGGTCGCTATTGAATGGCCTTTGAGCGAGCTGGGTGATGTAGAAGTCCAGCTGTCTGGTAAAGATGCAGTTGCCCCTACGCTGGCTCAGCTAGCAGCAACAAGGAGTGTTTGATGCGCTGGTTGATTACTGGAGCCAATGGTCAATTGGGGCAGAGTATGTCCCGCTTATTGACAAGCCATGGTGAAGAGTTTCATGCCTTGTCATCGTCAGAACTGGATATATCCGATGAGGCAGCTGTCAATAACGTACTAAGTGCTATAAAGCCCGATGTTGTTGTTAATGCCGCGGCCTATACCGCAGTTGATAAAGCAGAATCAGAACATGATTCAGCCTACAAGGTTAATGAAACCGGCCCTGCTTTATTGGCTTCCTGGTGTGCCGGCAATACTGCTCATTTTATACATGTGTCCACCGATTATGTGTTTTCTGGCGAAGGACGCATTGCATGGAAAGAGACTGACGCAGTCGACCCTCAGTCTGTCTATGGCGCATCCAAGCTAGCTGGCGAGCAGGCGGTGTTCAAGATTTGTCCGGAAGCGATCATTCTCAGAACAGCTTGGGTATTCAGTGAGTACGGAAATAACTTTGTCAAAACCATGGTCAAGTTAGCCCAGCAACGAGACCAATTGTCGGTGGTGGCAGATCAAATAGGTTGCCCTACCTATGCCGGTGATATAGCCCGGGCAATTTACTCACTGATGCAACAACGTGAGAAAAAAGGGAAGGTTGAAGTGAAAGGCCTTTATCATTTTGCCGGTGATATCGCAGTGTCATGGTGGGCATTTGCCAGAGAAATTCATCAACAGGCTTTGGCTGTCGGCTTGATTGAGCGATGCCCTACCTTGGGAGCGATTCCCTCTTCCGAATACCCGACTCCGGCGACCAGACCCGTATTTTCGGTACTTGATTGCTCTAAAGTGGTGGCAGCAGGCGTCGAGCCGTCAAACTGGAAAGCTGGGTTACAAGCAGTGCTTGAAAGTATTAAAGCGGAAGGGGTGAGATAACATCTTGTTACTCAATCAGTACCGTTAGACCCAATTACTTTTTCGGCATCAGCGTACCCTACGTTTGAAACTCGCCGTATGCAGACCAAAGCTCAGGCGTCTTTAGCCTCTTTGCGGATCGGATCATAAAGCCTTTTATGATCCGTTCGGTCTCGCTCAGGAAGCATCAACAACCAGCACAGCTGACCCAAGGCCAGCGTAACAGTACACTCATCTAGAAAGCAACGCTGTGTACCCATTGCAGCTGCGTTCTTGGTAATGCCAAAGCATCCGCCAGCGGCACGTTATATTGCAAACGCAGCTTGCTGCCAGGCAAGGGCAGATGCCAGGCCACCAGCATATTCAGGTAACTTGGGCTACGGTCTTCGTGATTCAGAATCGAGTCTTCAAGGTCATCACTGGATAATTCGCTCAGCGCAACATCACTGCCTATCATCTGCCAACGCAGGCCCGCTTCCAATGTGCGTTGTTGCCATGACAAATCCAGATAGGCCCCCCAACTGCGTAAATCCAGCGCCGCACTGGCATCCGTGGTTTGTCCGTCAGCACTACTGAGATCACCTTCTTCCTGTCGCTGCTGATACTCGCCCTGCAACTGCCACACACCCAAGGTGTTTTTCCATTCACTGCTCCAGCCAAGAGCAATATGGCTCACTTGACCATCAAAGTATTCGGTCGCCGTTGAGTCATGAGTATGGCTTTCCGAACTGGTGGCAAATAGCTGCATGCCTCGCTGACCAACCTCAGCACCATAGACATCCAGCTTGAACAGGTGTTGCCATTGGCCGTAACGCGTACCGACTTGAGCGGTGATCATGGCAGCACCACCATCATCGGTGGTAGCCATCTGGCTGGTACCCAACACACTGGCGGTAGTTCGCCACTGCCAATGCTCCGACCACTGCCCCTGATAAGCCAACCGGGCTTCGCCTTCTGACCACTCACCACCCCACAATGCCTGATACACCAGAGGTAATTCCGTAAAACGACGAGCATGACTGTGCTGTCGGTTCAACCAACCGATATCCACCAGCTGCTGCCCTGCCCGCATCTCCCAGTTACCATCTTGATGACCAAGCCAGGCTTCATGCACCTCGGTACTGCTGCTGTGATATGACAACACTGCTCGCCCATACAGATGCTGATCCGGCAATTGGAAAGACCGACCAATATCCACATGCTGCAAGCTGATCCCAGCACTGAGATAATGTGTGTCATAGGGCAAAAAACCGGCAATGACTGGAGAAGACATATTCTGATAGCCCATCATCACATCCAGCTGCCACGGCGTAGCATTATCCCCGCTCTCGCTGGCAGCAGCATGTCCGTGCTGATGACCGCTGTCGGCGACTGCCGGGAGAACCACCAGACCGGTAGCTGCCATAACGCAGCAGATATTATTCAAACGGGTTGGAAAAACGCTCATCGCTAATAAATTCCTGGTCAGTCAGGCTGTGAAGAAAATTGATCAGATCTGTTTTGTCATCGTCCGACAGGTCAAATCCGCTGACAAAACTGCTTTTATACGGGTTATCACGTCCATCTCCGCTGTACTCACCAGAGGTGATATTACGTCCACCATCAGCATAAAATTCCAGAACTTCTTCCAGTGTTTCCATGGAACCGTCGTGCATATAAGGCGCTGTCAGCTCGATATTGCGTAGCGTCGGTGGCCGGAAAGCACCCATATCATTCCAGTCCCCGGTAACCTGATATTTGCCGGTATTGTCCTCAGGGTAACTGCCCTGATTATCGATATTGTACAAACCGGTATTAAAAAATGGTCGTTCCGGGAAGCGGGTATTGGTGGTAATGGTTGAACTGGAGAAATTGAAACCATTATGGCAGTGGAAACATTCCAGCTCTTCCGAGAAGAACAGGGTCTCTCCCCGACGAGCCGAATCGGACAGCTCATTATTGTCGTAAGGTGAGCGGTCAGACACCATCGTCCGGGTAAAAGAAGCCAATGCGTAGGTTATATTGGTCAGGGTAAAGGGGTCACTTTCCGATGGAAAGGCATCGGTAAACAGGGTCTGGTAGTCTTCATCATTACGGAAGCGATCCAGCACTTCCGTCAGATTGGCGTCGTTAATCCCCAACTCTTCC
Source organism: Oceanobacter sp. 4_MG-2023 (assembly GCF_030689165.1). Lineage (NCBI taxonomy): Bacteria > Pseudomonadati > Pseudomonadota > Gammaproteobacteria > Oceanospirillales > Oceanospirillaceae > Oceanobacter > Oceanobacter sp. 4_MG-2023. The sequence continues at coordinate 63,235 of NZ_JAUYVV010000010.1, forward strand.
GGTGTATCACCCGTCAGAGGAATAGCCAGTTGCAGCTCGATACTGGTAAAAATCGAGTTCCACCAGGTGTAGGTGCCGTTGTACGCCACGTTCGTCAAGGTCTGGGAATTACGCACCAGATCATCACCGGTCGATCCGGTCGGCACGACCTTGCCATCCGTAAAGGCCAGTTCCTGAAAGTGACAGCTTTCACAACTCTGGGTCTGGTTGCCCGACAGTCGGGTATCGTAAAACAAATAACGTCCAAGGGTGATCTTGGCATCCGTCAGTGGGTTGTCATCCGGAATCGCGGGCAGCACAAAGCCACCCTCACTGCTGAGTTGCAGCAGGGTGACCCCTTCGGCTTCCTGCTCCAGCTGCAGATCAAAATCGGATGACTGGCAACCCACCAGAAGTAGCCCACAGGCTCCCAGCACCCCGGCATACCAATGACTCAGTGCCATTTATTCAACCGTAACCCAGGTTTGTGAATCACAGTCATCATCCAGGCATTGGCCCGTGGTGACATCCAGCCCCAGATTGGTGAAGATCTCGGCACACTCAGGGTCGGTAGCGCTCGACATACAGCCCGTTGCACCACCTTCATCGGTTGTGATATCCGAGTCAGCAACCAGCGCAGCATAATCAAAGTTGATGGTGCTGCTTGCCAGCGTCACATTCGAAAAGGTGTAGGTCGGGCGGTTGGGACGTGAGTCGGTACAATCCAGATTGTCGTTATTTTCATCCAGTGTGCAACCGGTGGTACCCAGGTGAATATTCCAGTCAACCACATCCAGGCGGGCATGTTTGTAGCCGCCAGCCCAACTCCAGTGCAGGCCGCTGATATTCAGTGGTGAAACCGCTGTGTCACTATCCAGGTGGTTCAAGTCTTCTGGTACACCCACGGTAAAGCGCACCCGGCTATAGTCGGCTTCAGGAGCTGTCCCTGTGATCACACTGTTCATGGCAGTGGTGGATGAAGTACAGGTATCACTACCATCCTCAAAGTCCAGCAGAGCTACGTTTTCATACTGCCAGTCACTGCTATCCAGCGTCAGGCTGACAAACTCACCATCGTCAGTCGCGACTTGAACATCCGAGACATACAAACGGAAATCCTTGATTGAAGGCAGGCTGCCGTTGCCATCGTCTGCGGTACCAACCAGAGTTGTATGCTCCCCACACGCCATCTCTTCAGCACCGACTGACGCCGAAAACTGCAAGCTGTAGCTGACGGTCTCAGCACTGGCGTCCGAGTCGCTATCACTGCTGCTGTCGCTACCGCAACTGGCCAGTAGTACGCTGGTAGCCATAACGCTTAGAGTGGTTAGTAGTCTGGTGCCAGGAGTTGTGGAGATAATGCGCATAAATGTGTCCTTACCGGATAAGATTTATAATTTGGTGCTGGTATGCTCCAGCTGGCAAGCGATAATGCCGGGAGCATCCAAGCAAATCCATACCGTGCGACACTGTGTCACAGCAAGGGAACTTGTGAGCCAAAATGGAATACAGCGCTTTTCACTCGCATAACGCCATGGGTTATATTCACAATCTCCGGCGATATTGAAACATCATGACTTGATGATACCCATATCTCCTTCTACCCTTATTTACAGAGTCGTCAGCGGGCTGATCAATATCGTGCGCCTCTGCTTTGATATAAACTGTTTTGGTGGCTTTTGCTCGTATTCCAGATTCAATATTTTTTATTTATAAATCGATCAATATATCCGACACCTGGCATCGTACAAGATACAAGCAGCAAGAATTCTGTCGAGATAAAATCAAGCCGTATGTATCTTCGATCGGCAATGGCAAATTGATGCTGTTATCCAGCCTCCGGGCTCACACTGGATTATCAATATCGATAAATGTGACCTTGATACCCAACTCGGCTTCCAGCTGCTGCCCCAGCGCCAGCACACCATAACGCTCGGTGGCATGATGACCGGCACTGTAGAAATGGGTACCGGTTTCCCGTGCCAGATGCACCGCCGGTTCGTTGATTTCACCGGTAATATAAGCGTCAACTCCGGCATCGATGGCCAGCTGCAAATACCCCTCGGCACCACCGGTACACCAGGCAACGGTTTCGATGATGTCTTCATCTTCGCCAATATGTAACGGTGTCCGATCCAGACATTCGCCAATCCACTGGGAAAATTCACTGGCAGTCATCGGCTTGGGTAGATGGCCAATCAGACCCGGCGTGGCGGCATCCAGCGGATCAATGGGGCCAGTAATGGTCAGTTCCAGTATATCGGCCAGCTGAGTGTTATTACCCAGTTCCGGGTGAATATCCAGCGGCAAGTGATAAGCCAGCAGGTTGATATCATGGGCCAGCAAGGCTTTCAGTCGTTCGCGTTTGATACCGGTTATGCAGGCATTTTCGCCTTTCCAGAAGTAACCATGATGCACCAGCAAGGTATCTGCACCGAGAGCAATGGCCTCATCGATCAACGCCTGATTGGCCGTTACGCCGGTAACGATATGTCGGATACGATCCCGGCCTTCGACTTGCAGACCGTTTGGGCAATAATCCCGAATGTGGCGGTTTTGCAACAATTGGTTCAGATACGTCAGCAGTTGCTGGCGTTCAATTGCGCCATCGAACATGATGCACCTCACTTATTTCTGTTAAATTTGTTAGCCAGCAATAATAGCGCTGATTGTTTGAACCTGCGGCTTGCTCGCAACCCCGTGGAGACTTGCTTACATGCCTCGATATTCTTTTGTCCACACCATGCTGGTGCCATCACTGGTCGGCCTGTGTGTTGCCCTGATGATTCTGCTTTGGGCCCCACAATGGGTAACCAGTACAGCGCGTGAGTCAGGACAACCAGCCGCCGCCATTCAACACAGTGCCCAATCATCCACCGGCATGGTCACCAGTTATGCCGATGCCGTGGAGCGAGCAGCCCCCGCTGTCGTCAACATTTACACCAGCAAGGTAGTCAAACGCAAACAGCACCCTTTGTTTGATGATCCGCTGTTCCAGCGTTTTTTTAATACGACGCCGGAACCTGACGAACGCTTGCAGTCCAGCCTGGGTTCTGGCGTGATCATGACCACCGAGGGTCATATTCTCACCAATAATCATGTTATCAAGGACGCCGACCAGATTGTGGTCGCCCTGCACGATGGCCGCGAAGCCAGTGCCACCCTGATCGGCTCTGATCCAGAAGCCGATCTGGCGATTCTGAAAATCGACATGCCAGATTTACCGATTATCCCGGTCGCTCATGATGAACACCTGCGGGTCGGCGATGTGGTGCTCGCCATTGGTAATCCGTTTGGTGTCGGCCAGACCGTGACACTGGGCATTGTCTCGGCAACCGGTCGTAACCAGCTGGGGCTGAATACCTACGAAAACTATATCCAAACCGATGCCGCCATCAACCCGGGCAACTCCGGTGGTGCACTGATCAATGCCAAAGGTGAGCTGGTCGGTATCAATACCGCGATTTATTCCCAAAGCGGTGGCAGCGAAGGCATTGGTTTTGCAATCCCTGTTGCCGTTGCCCAGCGAGCACTGACGGATATCTCGCAGCACGGTATCGCGATTCGGGGCTGGCTCGGTATCGAAGTCCAGGAAGCAACACCGAAGCTGCTGGATGCCCTGGCATTACCGGAGGCGTTGGAAGGCTTGATAGTGACGGGGATCTATCAGGATGGCCCGGCGGATCTTTCCGGGCTGACGGTCGGCGATATCATCGTCAAGATCAACCAGATGGATACCAAGGACGCCCGCAAGGCGATGAACCAGATTGCCATTCTGCACCCCGGGGACAAAATCCTGCTGGACTTTATTCGTGATGGCAAACTGGCTCAAACCGAAGCGATTGCCGGTCAGCGTGGTACCCAGAACAGCGACGCCATACCGGCTGCTGACTGAGTACCGACCACTGCAACGGCATCAATCCTTGATGCGGTATTCCGCTGAGCGGGCATGGGCAGTAAGAAACTCCCCACGCGCCAGGGTAGAAGCCACTTGACCCAATTCTGAAGCGCCGTCAGCTGAGCACATGATCAGCGAAGAGCGCTTCTGGAAGTCGTACACACCCAGTGGGGATGAAAAGCGCGCCGTGCCCGAAGTCGGCAAGACGTGGTTTGGCCCTGCGCAATAATCCCCCAGCGCTTCTGCGGTGTAACGACCCATAAAGATAGCCCCCGCATGCCGAACTGACGGCAGCCAGGCTTCCGGGTCAGCCACCGACAATTCCAGATGCTCTGGTGCAATGCGGTTGATAATGGCCACGGCATCGTCTTCGGAGCTGGCATGAATCAGTGCGCCACGGTTGGTCAGAGAGGTACGGATAATATCGGCCCGCTCCATGGTCGGCAGCAACGTGTTGATGCTGGCAGTCACCTGATCAAGGAAATCGCTATCGGTAGATACCAGAATCGATTGGGCATCTTCGTCGTGCTCTGCCTGCGAGAACAGATCCATGGCAATCCAGTCCGGATTGGTTCCACCATCACAGACCACCAGGATTTCTGACGGCCCGGCAATCATGTCGATACCGACCTGACCAAACACCATACGTTTGGCGGTGGCGACATAAATATTGCCCGGCCCAACAATCTTGTCCACGCCAGGGACGGTCTCAGTGCCATAGGCCAACGCAGCGACAGCCTGGGCGCCACCAATGGTAAAGACACGGGACACACCCGCCGCCGCCGCCGCCGCCAGCACCAGCTGGTTCAGTTCACCGTCGGGAGTTGGTACCACCATGATGATTTCCTGCACTTCCGCCACGTGGGCCGGAATCGCATTCATCAACACCGAAGACGGATAGGCTGCCTTGCCGCCGGGAACGTAGATACCAACACGATCCATCGGAGTGATTTTCTGACCCAGTACCGTGCCGTCGGTTTCGCTGTAACGCCAGGAATCCTGCTTCTGGTGTTCGTGGTAAGCCCGGACACGTTCCGCGGCGGCCAACAAGGCACTGCGCTGATCGTCGGGCAGGCCGTCCAGAGCGGTTTGCAACTGCTCCTGGCTCAATTCCAGATCAGCCATGGCGGTAACGTCCATGCGATCAAACTTGTTGGTGTATTCAATGACGGCGGCATCACCACGACGACGCACATCGTTAACGATGTCGGTAACAGCCTGCTGGACGCCGGTATCGGATACCGATTCCCACGACAACAGCGCATCCATCTGGCTGGCAAAATCGTCCTGCGCAGAGCTGAATCGACGAATAGATAAGGTCATGCGGTTCTCCCCGGTTATTTGGCTTGCTGCTGTTGACGCTCAACCGCTGCGCCAATCAAATCGATAATGGGTTGAATCTGGGCATGTTTTACTTTCATCGCCGCACGGCTGGCAACCAGTCGTGAACTGACCGGTGCAATCAGATCACGTGCTTCCAGACCATTGGCCTTGAGGGTGTTACCCGTATCAACAATATCCACAATCAGATCGGCCAGCCCCATAATCGGAGCCAGCTCCATACCACCATACAGCTTGATAATATCGACCTGGCGCCCTTGCTCAGCAAAATAACGCTTGGTGACATTAACAAATTTGGTCGCTACCTTGAGTCGCCCTTCGGGTAGCTCGGTTCCCTTGATGGCGGCGGTCATCAAGCGACAAGTCGCAATATTCAAATCCAGCGGCTCACACAGATTGTCGCTGTTGTATTCCATCAGCACATCCTTGCCGGAGACACCCAGATCCGCGGCACCGTATTCCACATAAGTCGGCACGTCCGTCGCACGAATAACCACCAGCTTGATATGCGGATGATTGGTATCAAAGATCAGCTTGCGGCTTTTTTGAATATCTTCCGCCGGATGAATACCTGCCTCGGCCAGCAATGGCAGAGTGTCATCCAGAATGCGTCCCTTGGAGAGTGCAATGGTAAGCGGTTGGGTCATGATGTCCTCAATCTAGTGTGATGTGCCTGTCAGCCGGAAATTCGACGGATATGGGCACCCAGCTGCTGAAATTTTTCTTCGATGCATTCGTAACCACGGTCGATGTGGTAGATGCTGTTGACGTCGGTGGTGCCGTGAGCGACCAGTGCCGCCAGTACCAGCGAGGCCGACGCCCGCAAGTCGGTGGCCATCACCGGAGCACCACTCAGGGTTTCACGGCCGGTAATCGTTGCGGTATTGCCTTCGACATGAATGTCCGCCCCCATGCGCACCAGCTCCTGGGCATGCATAAAGCGGTTTTCAAAGACAGTTTCAACAACAGTGCCGACCCCTTCGGCCACGGCATTCAAAACCACAAACTGGGCTTGCATATCGGTGGGGAAAGCCGGGTGTGGTGCGGTACGGATATTCACCGCCTTGGGGCGACGGCCAGTCATATCCAGTTGGATCCAGTCCTCACCCGTAGTGATCTCGGCACCGGCTTCCTGCAGTTTCAGCAGTACCGCATCCAGTAATAACGGATCGGTATGGTGGGTTCTGACACAACCACCAGTAACCGCTGCCGCGACCAGATAGGTGCCGGTTTCGATACGGTCTGGCAAGACATCGAAGCTGCAGCCATGCAAGGTTTCTACACCATCGACAATCAATGTCTCACTGCCTGCACCCTGAATCCTGGCCCCCATGGCAATCAGGCAGTTGGCCAGATCCACCACTTCCGGTTCCCGGGCCGCGTTTGTAATGACGGAGCGCCCGTCTGCCAATACTGCCGCCATCAGGATGTTTTCTGTGCCGGTAACGGTCGGCATATCCAGAAAAATATTCGCTCCGTGCAAGCGGCCACCGGGCACGTGGGCCTTGATGTAACCATCCATCACGTCCACGTGGGCACCCATTGCTTCCATACCGCGCAAATGCAGGTCGACCGGGCGGCTGCCAATCGCACAGCCTCCGGGTAATGACACCTCAGCTTCCCCATAACGGGCCAACAATGGCCCAAGTACCAGAATCGATGCTCGCATGGTACGCACCAGGTCGTAGGGAGCGACGCAGCTTTTGATATTGCGACAGTTGGTTTCTACCGACATGTCTTCGTTGATTGCGACCTCAACGCCCATGCAGCCCAATAGCTCCAGCATGGTCGTGATATCGTGCAGATGAGGCAGGTTGCCAACCCGCATGACGCCTTCGGCTAACAGGGTAGCCGCCAGAATCGGCAGTGCGGAGTTCTTGGCTCCGGAAATCCGGACATCGCCAGACAGCCGATTACCGCCAACAATTTGCAATTTTTCCATGTATTTTCCAAAAATCAGCGCGCAGCATACTCAGCGCTGGTGAAAGTACGGATGGTCACTGCGTGCAGTGAGCCAGCGGCGATCAGAGGGTTCAACACCTGGTAAACCACTTGTTGGCGTTTGACTGCGTTAAGGCCTTCAAAATGATCACCGACTCCTTCAACCAGATATTGATAGCCATCGCCATCAACATGCCATTGAATATCGGGCAATTGGGTATTCAACAAGGTCAGAATCTCGGATATTGCAGACGGCGCCATAACACTCCACCAGTCAGGGAATTGGAAAGCGGGGAATGATAGCGGATTTAGAGGGCCAGAATAAGTGGAAGGGGGAACCTCCAGCGATATTCGGCCATAGTTCGTGTGCCGTGTTCACTATTTCTGGCGGACTTTGTAACCCAGCCCACCGCTCCAGACACGTTCACCAGGATGCCGTCGTTATGCTTCGGCCACCAGAATCTCAGCAAACAGCCCTTCGAGATCACTGATTCGCAGAATCGGCAATAAACGTTCCGGTACCGCACGGACAGTCATGCTGACATCCACCTGCTGTGCCGTTCTCATCCAATCGAGCAATAACGCCACCGCGGCACTGGAAACCCGATCGACATCGGCCATATCCAGACACCACTCACCACCGCTACGGCGGATCATGTCACGCCCTGGCTCCATCAGCTCGACCACGGTGGAGGCTAGCAAGTCTCCACCAATACAGGCCAGGCTGGCTGATACTGCGTCAAGTCGGGTCATGATTGCGTACCATTTATCACGGCGCGTTTACGCAGCTCGCGGCCCTGTTCTTGTAAATCATCAATCCACTGTTCAATCGCGGCACCGATATTGCCGTTTTTATCATCAACCAACTGGGTGAACTGTTCATTGAATAACTGGCCGATATTAATGCCATTCACAATCACGTTTTGCGCTTTCCAGGAGTAGGCGGAAAGGTCGTAATACATGCTTTGGGTAATCGGGAATATCCGACCACTGGGAGTGATTACTTCAAGATCGACCAGGGTGTTGGAAGAAGTATGTTCAAAATCCTTGCGCGGAGGCAACATACGCACTTCATAATCGGTAAATTCAATCAGCCCCGTCGCATAAGAACTCAGCAAACTGCGCTTGAAGGCACGGGCAAAACGCTGACGCTGCGCCTTGCTGGCATCGAAGTAATGCCGTCCCATAATCTTGCGAGTCAAACGACGAAAATCCACCATTGGACCCAGTACGTCTTCCAATTCCCAGTAGAACCTGGCGTTGTCACTTTCGTACAAGTCGCGATTGGTGTTGATATTTTCCATAACCCGGGTTGTTACTCTGCGTACCACTTCATGCGCGTGTTCACCCAGTGCTTCCGATTCCAGAGCCTGTACTCCAGACACAGGGGACAGCAAAACCATAGCCATTAATAGCCACCGAATCATGATATTTCCCTCTCTTCATGTAGTGCCAGTTTATTGTTATGTCATGACCTGAAAATGACAGCGACCATCAGATCAAAGCATTTGTCAGCCTTCTTCCGCCTTGCTGAACAGGAAACGTCCGATCAGCTCTTCAAGCACCAGAGCTGACTGGGTATCTTCTATCCAATCGTTTTCTTGCAGATAATCGTCTTCAGCCCCAACAGTCAGGCCAATATACTTCTCGCCCAGCAAACCCGCGGTCAGAATGGCTGCGGAGGTGTCGCTGGTCAGGGTACTCATATCCTTGGTGATTTCCATTTCAACCACTGCAGAGTACCATTCCTTATCCAGATAAACCCGGGTAACCCGGCCAATGGTCACACCGGCCATGGATACCTTGGCTCGCTCATTCAGCCCGCCCAGATTTTCAAAACGGGCCTTGATGGTATAGGTATCTCCGGCATCGCTCATCGACAAGCCACTGACGCGGAGAGCCATCAGTACCAGCGCCAGAATACCAATCACCACAAAAGCCCCAACGGTGAGTTCTATAGAACGCTTTTGCATAATTAAACGCCTCCAAACATGACTGCTGTCAGTACAAAATCCAGTCCCAATACCGCCAGCGAGGAAATCACCACCGTCTGGGTTGTTGCCTTACCAATACCTTCAGACGTCGGCATTGATGCGTAGCCTTGATAGACTGCAATCCAGGTCACCACCCAGCCAAATGCAATTGACTTGATCACTCCCTTGATCACATCGTTATAAAATTCAACCGATGCCTGCATATTGCCCCAATAGGCACCTTCATCAATGCCCAGCATATCGATTGCGACAAACGCCCCGCCCCAGATGCCGACGGTGCTGAAAATCACCGCCAACAATGGCATAGAGATAATACCGGCCCACAAACGTGGTGTGATCACGCGTTTCAGTGGGTCAACCCCCATCATTTCCATCGCCGACAGCTGCTCGGTGGCTTTCATCAAGCCGATTTCCGCCGTCAGGGCAGAACCTGCTCGCCCGGCAAACAACAGAGCGGTCACTACCGGTCCCAGCTCGCGTAACAGGGTCAGCGATACCATCGTCCCCAGTGCGGCTTCGGAGCCGAAATCAACCAGAATGGTGTAACCCTGTAGCCCCAGCACCATGCCGACAAAAAAACCGGCCACGGCGATAATGCTCAGCGAGCGTACACCAACAGCAAAAAGCTGACGTATAAGATCGGAAAAATTAGCACTGCCCGGCCCACCCCAGGACAGGGAGTGCCATAACAGCAGCGAAGCGGAACCGAGGGCTTCAATTGAAGACAAGCCTTTGCGGCCCAGCAACTGCAATCGCTCAAGCATGCTCAGTTACCTCCTGCCAAAATATCCTCACGATAATCATTTGCCGGATAATGAAACGGCACAGGCCCATCCGGGTCGCCGCTGAGAAACTGCCGAACTTCATCGGAGCCTTCATGTAACAGCTCATTTGGTGAACCGAAGCCAATTACTTTGCCTCCGGATACCAGGCAGAGGTAATCGGCAATGCCACAGCATTCCTCTACATCGTGGGAGACCAGCAAGCTGGTCAAGCCAAGGGCTTTGTTCAGTCCCCTGATCAATTTGACAATCATACCCATCGAAATAGGATCGAGGCCGGTAAAAGGCTCATCGTACATGATCAGTTCCGGATCCATGGCGATGGAACGGGCCAATGCCACACGACGCGCCATACCACCGGACAATTCAGCAGGATTCAAATTACGGGCACCGCGTAAACCAACGGCTTCCAATTTCATCAGTACCAGATCCCGAATCATGGATTCCGGCAAATCAGTGTGAACACGCAAAGGAAATGCGACGTTGTCGAAAACGTTCAGGTCGGTAAACAGGGCACCGGTCTGGAACAACATCCCCATCTTCTGTTTGCGTAATTCGAACAATTGCGGGCGCTTGAGCGTGGTGATTTCCTCCCCCGCCAGCACGATCGAGCCCTGGTCTGGGGTCAATTGTCCACCGATCAAACGTAACAGGGTTGTTTTCCCGGTACCGCTCGGGCCCATAATAGCCGTCACCTTGCCACGGGGGAAATCAACAGACAGGCCGTCATAGATCAGCCGGTCGCCGCGTGTAAAGACCAGATCACGCACCGAAATGTAGGGTTGCTCAACCACCATGAAAGCGTCCTTTCCCGGGCCGGAAATACGGGATTTAAAGTGAGCGCTAGCATAGCGGATTGATCCTTCAGAACCAACGCCGCTTTTGTGATGTCTTTCACCTGCAACAAAACGCATTGTTCCAATTGCGCCTCTGCGCCCCTCCGGTACAATGCGGCCTCTTCTATCATCAAGTACGTCTGAGCAGAGTCTGTCTGCAGGAGCATCATGATCACAGCACTGGTTGCCGTCTTAATCGGCTTGGTTGTCCTGGTATGGAGTGCCGACAAATTTGTCCTTGGAGCTGCAGCAACAGCTCGCCGCCTTGGCATGTCACCGCTAATGGTGGGGCTGACGATTGTTTCCATTGGCACATCCGCTCCTGAATTGTTTGTCTCTGCCGTCGCAACCCTGGATGGTGTTGGCAACCTGGCTGTGGGTAATGCCCTCGGCTCCAACATCACCAACATTGGCCTGGTACTGGGGATTACGGCGCTGGTCAGCCCGATTCCGCTGAAAAAGAAATTACTGCGCAAAGAACTGCCACTGTTGTTGCTGGTCAGTATTCTGGCGGGCTTGACACTGGCCGACCTGGAATTGAGTTATGTTGATTCCCTCCTTCTGCTGGCCGGTCTGGTCGCCACCATGTACATCCTGTTTCAGGAGTCCGATGAGAGTGGTGAACCCATTGTCGACGAAGATGAAGCCGCAGAAATTGAATCGCTGCCCACCAAAATGGCTGTTTTCTGGCTCGTCTCCGGACTGGTCTGCCTGATGGCCAGCTCCAAGGCTCTGGTCTGGGGCGCAACCATCATTGCCCATAACTTTGGGGTCAGTGACCTGGTGATTGGTCTGACCATCGTCGCCATTGGCACCAGCCTGCCAGAACTGGCGGCCTCTGTTGCCAGCGCATTGAAAGGACATCACGACATTGCCATCGGTAACGTGATTGGCTCCAACATTTTCAACCTGCTCGCGGTAATGCCAGTGCCTGGCCTGATCGCTACCGTAGCGGTCGAGCCGATGGCTCTGCATCGCGATCTGCCTGTTATGCTGTCATTAACGCTGGCATTGCTGGTGCTGTTTGTACTCAATCGCCGCAGTGGCGTGATGGGACGATTCAGTGGCAGCCTGTTAGGACTGAGTTACCTTGGCTACCTGGCCACTCTGTTTGTAATGACAAGTAATGGATAACAATGAACACTGAATTTGATTTCCTGTCGTCGGCGCTACGTACCATAGAACTGGAACAACGTGCGATTCGTAACCTGTCCCCCATGCTGGACAACAATTTCAAAACTGCTTGTCAGCTGATGCTGTCCTGCAAAGGCCGGGTTGTTGTGTCAGGCATGGGCAAATCCGGCCATATTGGTCGCAAAATTGCGGCTACACTGGCCAGTACAGGAACCCCGGCATTTTTTGTCCACCCTGGCGAAGCCAGCCATGGGGATATGGGGATGATCACATCCGTCGATGTGGTGATTGCCCTGAGTAACTCCGGCGAAACCGCCGAAGTAACCAGCTTGTTGCCCCTGTTGAAGCGCCTGGCAGTGCCCCTGATCAGTATCACCGGCAACCCGCAATCCACCCTGGGCCTTGCCTCGGCCGCTCATTTGAACGCCAGTGTGGATTCTGAAGCCTGTCCGCTGGGCCTGGCGCCTACCTCATCAACCACCAGTGCCCTGGTACTGGGAGACGCCCTGGCAATTGCGTTACTGGAAGCCCGTGGGTTCACGGCAGAGGACTTCGCCTTTTCCCACCCCGGTGGCAGCCTGGGTCGACGCTTGTTATTAAAAGTCGAAGACATCATGCATAGCGGCCGGGAAATCCCGGTCGTCAGGCCCGAATCCAGCCTGTCACGCTCCCTGTTGGAAATGACCACCAAGGGTCTCGGTATGACCACCGTACAAACGGCAGCGGGTGAATTGGTGGGTATTTTCACCGATGGCGACCTGCGCCGTACCATTGATCATGGTGTCGATATCCACTCCGCCCTGATTTCAGACCTGATGACCCGCCAGGCCAAAACCATCATCCCGGGTATGCTGGCTGCCGAAGCGTTAAAAATCATGGAAGACGGCAAGATCAATGCCCTGGTCGTTACCGACGGTCAGAATATTTGTGGTGTTGTCACCATGCACGACTTGCTGCGTGCTGGAGTTATCTGATGCGCAAGCGCTATGTGCTGCTGGTCTTGGCAGTGGCCGTTGGCCTCGCCTTGCTGGCGGTAGAGCGCTATACCACTGAGCTGGTCACGGCAGCAACGCCGGTGACCAGTCTTGAACCGAATTATTACGGCAAACAATTACAACACCGTCGTTACGATGCGGATGGCCAGCTACAACAGATGTTATCGGCCGATGGCTCTCGCCATATTCCGTCATTATCGGAAACCCGGCTGGAAAACCCGGTGATTACGACACAAACAGACCCGCAGCAACACTGGCAAGTCAGCGCTCAATCAGGCCGCATTATGGATACCGACAGCCAGGTTGAACTCAGCCAGCAGGTGGAAGTACGCTCTCTGGCCACGGCAGCAGAAAACGCTGATACATTCAGCATCACCACCAGCCTGTTGCTTTACCAGCCCGCATCAGCCACCGCTTCAACCTCTGAACCTGTCATCATTCGTCATGGCAATAACATCACCCATGCAACTGGTATGACGCTGGATATCAAGCGCCAACATCTCGACCTTCAAGCACACGTGAGTACCCGGTATGTACAATAAACTGACCGCCCTGCTGTTTTTTGGCAGTGTCTTGGCGACCACGGTCGAGGCTTTGCCTGAAGACTGGCAACAAGAAATGATCATCGAATCCGACCGCGCCGAACTCGATCGCAAGACCGGTATGGTCGTCTACGAAGGCGATGTCGTACTGAAGCAAGGCACACTGACCATCGAGTCCGATCGTCTGACACTGATACTGGATGGCAAGGCGCTCAAGCAAGCGATTGCCGAAGGTCAACCGGCTCGCTACCAGCAACAGGTCAGCAGCGACAAACCGATCACCAGAGCGACGGCCAAACGTATTGATTTTTACGCCGACCGCAAGGAAATTGCCTTCAAGGGAGACGCCGCCTTGCGTCAGGAAAACAACCTATTCAGTGGCGAATTGATCCGTTATGACATTGAACAGGAAACCGTCTCAGCCAGTGGCTCAGAAACATCCGGCAGTGGCACTGGCGGCGCTGACGACAACCAGCGTATTCAAGTGATTATCCAACCCCAGCCCAACACGGACGTACAACCATGAAAACGCTCAAGGCTGAACATCTAGCCAAAAGCTATAACGGCCGCGAAGTCGTCAAGGACGTTTCCCTGGCGGTCAGCAGCGGACAGATTGTCGGCTTGCTGGGCCCTAACGGCGCAGGTAAAACCACTTGTTTCTATATGATTGTCAACTTGGTACAGGCCGACAAGGGGCGTGTCAGTATCGATGACGACGATATCAGCCATCTGCCCATGCACGGCCGCGCCCAGAAAGGCATTGGCTACTTGCCACAAGAAGCGTCGATCTTCCGCAAACTCAGCGTCGAAGACAATATCATGGCCATCATGGAAACCCGGTCAGACCTGAACAAACCCCAACGTCAGCAACAGCTGGAACAGCTACTGGATGAATTTCACATTCAGCACATTCGTACCAGCCTCGGCATGGCCCTGTCTGGTGGCGAACGACGACGGGTCGAAATAGCCCGCGCCCTGGCCGCCGAACCCTCCTTTATTTTGCTGGATGAACCCTTTGCCGGTGTTGATCCGATCTCGGTCGCTGACATTATGGATATCATTCGTCAACTCAAGGCACGTGGCATCGGCGTACTGATTACTGACCACAACGTCCGCGAAACTCTCGCAATTTGTGAAAAAGCCTATATCGTAGGCGGTGGACACATAATTGCCGAAGGCAGCGCTGATGATGTACTCGCCAACGAACAGGTTCGGGCTATCTACCTTGGTCATGACTTCCATCTTTGAATCTTATCGGCTTGCAGGGCTATGATGCCCAGCGCTGTTTCATTCGCCACCATGAAAAGCATTCCCTGTCTCACAGGCTGGCGTATAATGCACAGACCATGCCGACAACCGATGAATAATAACGCTGTATGAAAGCATCGCTTCAGTTAAAAATGGGTCAGCAGCTGACCATGACCCCTCAGCTGCAACAGGCAATTCGACTGCTGCAATTGTCTACCCTCGATCTGCAACAGGAAATCCAGGAAGCCCTGGACTCCAACCCCATGCTGGAATTCGAAGAGTCCGAGCACGACGACTTTCCGGATGCACAGCAAACCAATGCAGATCAGGAAAGGGAAGTCACCGCAACAGCGGCCACGACCGATGCCGACACCCAGGAACTGGGTGAGCAATGGTCTGATGACAAGATGCCAGATGATCTGCCAGTCGATAGCAACTGGGATGATACGTTCCAGACCACGGCCGGGGTTTCCTCAGGCTCTGGCCCGGTTGGCGATGACGACTTTGATTATGACTCCCGTCATGCCACCACAGACGACCTGCAAGATCATCTTGAATGGCAGCTGAACCTGACTCCCATGAGTGACACCGATCGCGAGATCGCCACCATGCTGATCGACGGGGTTGATGACGATGGCTATCTGCACACCACCATCGACGACATACTCGGTTCAATTGACCCGGAACTGGGTGTTGAAGAAGATGAAATCCAGGCCGTCCTCAAACGCTTGCAACAGTTTGACCCCGCCGGTGTTTTTGCCCGCGACCTGCGTGAATGCCTGATTCTTCAGCTCAACCAGCTACCTGCCGAAACACCCTGGCTGGCAGAAGCCAAATTGGTGATCGGCGACTACATCGCCCTGCTGGGCAGTAAAGATTACCCCACCCTGATGCGCAAAACCCGGCTCAAGGAAGAAGACCTCAAAGCCGTCCTGCGTCTGGTTAAAGAACTCAACCCCAAGCCGGGCGCTGATATCAGCTCCGAGCAGTCAGAATACGTCGTACCGGACGTGATTGTTCGTAATATCCGTGATGAATGGCGTGTTGAGCTTAACCCGGATATCGCCCCCAAGCTGCGCGTCAACTCCGACTACGCCTCACTGGTGCGACGTTCCGACAGCAGTGCCGACAACGCCTTCCTCAAAGACCATTTGCAAGAAGCGCGCTGGTTTATCAAAAGCCTGCAAAGCCGCAACGAAACCCTGCTGAAAGTCGCCACCAAAATTGTCGAGTACCAAATCGACTTCTTTGAACAGGGTGAAGAAGCCATGAAACCTCTGGTATTGCATGATATTGCCGATGCCGTTGGTATGCATGAATCAACCATTTCACGGGTCACTACGCAAAAATTCATGCACACTCCTCGTGGTATTTTCGAGCTGAAGTATTTCTTCTCCAGCCACGTCAGTACTGACGCCGGTGGCGAATGTTCATCCACCGCCATTCGCGCCATGATCAAAAAACTGATCAGCGAAGAAAATCCGCGTAAACCCCTGAGTGATAACAAAATTGCCATTGTGCTGGGCGACAAGGGCATTCAGGTTGCACGCCGCACGGTGGCCAAATACCGTGAAGCCATGATGATTCCGCCTTCCAATGAGCGGAAACAATTGATCTGATCGATAGCGTCGATCTCTGTTCGATACAAGCGAGCGATAAGGAGCCGTTTATGAGCATCAATATCAGTGGACACCATGTTGAAGTGACCGAAGCCATGGAAGCAT
This sequence comes from Oceanobacter sp. 4_MG-2023, assembly GCF_030689165.1. NCBI lineage: Bacteria > Pseudomonadati > Pseudomonadota > Gammaproteobacteria > Oceanospirillales > Oceanospirillaceae > Oceanobacter > Oceanobacter sp. 4_MG-2023. The sequence continues at coordinate 79,649 of NZ_JAUYVV010000010.1, forward strand.
ACGTCAAGGAAAAACTGGTTCGTCTTGAGCGTCATGTCGACCCGATTACTTCTGGCCAGATCACACTGACCCTGGAAAAAGGCCGACAACAGGCAGAAGCCACCCTGCATGCCAGTGGTGCTGACTTTCACGCCACCTCAACTCACGACGATATGTATGCCGCCATTGATCTGCTGGCCGACAAACTGGACCGTCAACTCCTGAAACACAAAGAAAAACTGATTGCCCGACAGCACGGGCAAGGTTGACCTATGAGCATTGCGATTGCCGATATTCTACTGCCAGAATGCACCCGTACCGACGTCGCCATTACCAGCAAAAAAAAATTGCTGGAGTTTCTTGCCGGACTGATTGCCGAAAAAGTTGACGGCAGCAGTTCGGACGAAGTGTTTGAACGCCTGCTTGGACGTGAACGTCTGGGCAGTACTGGCATTGGTGAAGGCATCGCAATCCCCCATTGTCGTTTACGGCAATGCGAACAAGCCGTCGGCGTGTTACTTCACTTGCAAGAGGCCATCGATTTTGATGCCATTGACCATCAACCGGTTGACCTCGTATTTGCTTTATTAGTCCCTGAAGAAGCAACGGACGATCATCTGCAAATTCTCGCCACACTGGCGCAAAATTTCAGTCAGAATGATTACCGTCAGCAATTGCGTAGTGCCAGCAGCGATCAGGAACTGTACCAACGAGCGTTGGCCAACCACTAACCAGACCAATACGGAGACCGCATCATGCGCCTGGTTGTGATCAGTGGCCGCTCTGGCTCAGGCAAGTCCAGCGCTTTGGCCGTGCTCGAAGATCTCGGTTTTTATTGCATCGACAACCTGCCGGTTGATCTGTTGCCCGCACTGGCGGATTTACCCTACAGCGCCGAAAAACGCGCCAATGTCGCTGTCAGTGTCGATGTGCGTAATTTGCCCGACGCCATGGAACAGCTGACCCAGGTACTGACCTGCTTACCCGGACAGTATCGCCAGGTCGATATTGTATTTCTGGATGCCACCGAAGAAGTCCTGCTACAACGCTTCAGCTCCACCCGTCGCAAACACCCCCTCACCAATGACAATATCTCATTGGCAGAAGCCATCGAGCGCGAAACCGAATTGCTCGAACCTGTTGCCAACCTGGCTGACTTGACGCTGGATACCACCCGCATGTCAGTCCATGAGCTGCGCAGCCTGATCAAGATGCGAGTAGCCGAGAAAGTCACCCCGGATATGGCCATTCTGTTCCAGTCCTTTGGCTTCAAGCAGGGGATTCCTCTGGATGCCGATTTTGTATTTGATGTCCGCAACCTGCCCAACCCCTACTGGCAACATGAATTACGTCCTCTGACCGGACAGGATCAGGCGATTATCGATTTTTTATCCAGCCAGCCGGAAGTCACCGAACTGTTTGATGACATCCGTACTTACCTGTTGCGCTGGTTACCCCGTTTTGCCGAAAATAACCGCAGCTACCTGACCATTGCCATTGGCTGCACTGGCGGTCAACATCGCTCAGTGTATTTATCAGAACGCCTGACTGCAGCCTTCAAACAAGAATTTGGCAATGTACAGGTACGTCACCGCGAGCTCAGGTCTGCTGCCCATCACAGCCACTGATGCTTATTACCCACAATCCAATCGTTTCGGGAGCCTGGATGGTTAACACGCAAATCACCATCATCAACAAGCTGGGTTTACACGCACGGGCAGCCGCCAAACTGGTATCAACCGCGGCCAGCTACGGCGCAACCATCAAGGTGGGTTATCCAAACCGCATGGTCGATGCCAAAAGTATCATGGCCGTAATGATGCTCGCCGCCAGCAAGGGTACCGATCTTTATATCGAAGCAGAGGGCCAGGATGCCCAGGCAGCACTGGACGCACTCTGCGACCTGATCAATCGTCGCTTTGATGAGGGTGAATAAAAACACCTGACAGCCGTTCGATAGCCGACTTGTTCTTGTCTCCAACAACGGCGGTCAACGACCGCCATATCCCCCAAAACACCTTCTCCAACAATCAAAGTTTCCTATAAAATCAAATCACTAGCGATATCAATGCGAGTAGTTTCAGTATTCCCCGGATAGCCACACTCGGTGATTCAGGCTAGAATCAATCATTCACTCCGTACCGGGGCTTCCATGGCAGAACTCAGCGAAAAGGCCAGATCCAAACTCAACAGCCTGAACGAAGCGCTCGAGTCCGGTGCCATGGCACGCGTACGCCGGATCATCAACTCCGGCCTGGCCCCTGTTGATGTCGCCCACCTGATCGAATCCTCCCCGCCCAAAGCCCGGAAAGTCATCTGGGAGCTGGTCGACAAAGGCATCGAAGGTGAGGTACTGCAATACCTGTCGATCGATATCCAGAGTCAGTTCCTCAGCGACATGAGCGCAGAGCAGGTGGTCGATGCCACCGCTGACCTCGATTCCGATGACATCGCCGATATGCTCCAGCAACTTCCTGAGCAAGTGACCCAGGAAATTCTGAGCTCGATGGACCACCAGGATCGCGCCCGGGTTGAGGCCATTCTGGGCTACCCGGAAGACAGTGCCGGTGGTCTGATGAACACCGACACCATCACGATTCGTCCGGATATTACTCTGGATGTTGTGCTGCGCTATCTGCGTCGTCACCAGTCGCTGCCAGACATGACCGACAACCTTCTGGTGGTGAACCGGCAAAACGAATTTATCGGTGCCTTGCCTATCCGCAAACTGTTGGTGAGTGACCCCCAACAAACCGTGCGCGAAGTAATGTCTACCGGCAGGATCATGGTGATCCAGGCAACCCAGCATGAAACGGAAGTCGCCAAGCTGTTTGAACGCCATGATCTGGTATCGGCCCCGGTGGTGGATGCCAATGGCATGCTGCTTGGCCGTATCACCATTGATGACGTGGTGGATGTGATCCGGGAAACCGCCGACCACTCATTAATGAGCATGGCCGGTCTCGACGATGATGAAGACACCTTCGCCCCGGTGCTCAAAACCGCCCGCCGGCGCGCGGTCTGGCTGGGCATCAATCTGATTACCGCCTTTATTGCTTCTGCGGTTATCGGTCTGTTTGACAAGGCCATTGAAGCCGTTGTTGCTTTGGCGGTACTGATGCCGATTGTCGCCAGCATGGGCGGTATTGCCGGCAGCCAGGTACTGACACTGGTGATTCGCGGCCAGGCACTCGGGCATCTCAGTGGTGCCAACTTCCGCTGGCTTTTTCATCGTGAATTACTGGTCGCAGCCCTCAACGGCGGGTTGTGGGCCATCATTATTGCGATTATGGCCTGGGTATGGTTCAACGACATCAAGCTGTCACTGATCATGTCCGCCGCGATTATTATCAATCTGATGGCTGCTGCTGTGGTGGGTGCCGCATTGCCGCAAATTCTCAAGGCCCGTGGTATTGATCCTGCCTTGGCCGGTGGTGTTATCCTGACGACGGTCACCGATGTGGTTGGCTTTATGTCATTCCTCGGACTGGCTACCCTGATTTATATCTAGATGTGCCGGGTATCCTTATGGATCATCCCTTGCACACCACTTTAGCGACTACGGTCGGAACCATAATGAGCAACCTTGTATGAGCGACTTTGACTCCCAGCCAGATGAAGAATACGAGCTGGTCAGCAAATCTGAAATGAAACGGGAAGCCGAGCGCTGGCAAGCACTCGGAGAACGACTGACCGAACTGAACCCATCACTATGGAACGATATGCCCATCAGTGATGTGCTGCATGCCGCTCTGGAAGAAAGCCGCCGCATCAAACAACATGGTGCCAAACGCCGTCACTTGCAGTACATCGGCCGCGTGATGCGAGATGAAGACATCGCCGGCATTCAGGAAAAAATCGACCTGATGGACCCATCCAGCGATGCCTACGGCCGACGCCAGCGCCAGTATGAAATGTGGCGTACCCGGCTACTGCAAGACAACAGCGGCCTGAATGACTTTATCGATCAGTACCCGCAGATTGATCGCCAGCAACTGCGTAACCTGGTGCGTAATGCCCAAAAGGAGATGGCTGGAGACAATGCCCAGCCCGGCAAGGCCTATAAAAGCCTGTTCCAATTTATCAAAACCGAAACGGAATAGCCCTCTCTGATCAGAACCGCCGGTGCTCTGCCACTGGCATGTTCTGACGCAAGCGCCGCAATTCCTCCAGATCAATCGTCTGACAGACAACGCCCGGCTCTTCCTCAAGCACCGCTAACGGCGTACCCCACGGATCAACAATCTGACTGTGCCCCCAGGTCTGGCGCTTGCGATCGTGCCAGCCACACTGATTGGCGGCAATCAGATAACATTGCTGCTCAATCGCACGAGCGCGTAGCAAGACATCCCAATGAGCCGCTCCGGTTTTCCAGGTAAAGGCCGCTGGTACTGCCAGCAACTCTGCCCCTTGTTCCCGTAACAGCCGGTATAACTCGGCAAACCGCAGGTCATAGCAGATACTCAGCCCCAAACGGCCTGCTGGTGTATCCACCACCACCACCGCGTCGCCGGGGCAAAAGCGTTCAGATTCTCGATACTGGCCCTGAGAGTCACCCACCGCCACATCAAACAAATGCACTTTGTCGTAACGAGCGACCAGCTCTCCCTGATCGTCAAATACCAGACAGGCAGAGCGGAGCCGAGGCTCCGCAGGATCAGGTGCCGGTTGCGGGATGGCACCAGCCACCAGCCACAGCCCTAGATCACGCGCCACGTCACCCAGCCGATCCACCCAGCTCAGCTCCCGAGCCAGATCCTGATAACATTTACCGTCCATACTGAGAAACATTTCTGGCAGTAATGCCAGCACTGCTCCTTCTTCTTTGGCTTGCCTCAACAGAGTCACGGCTTGTTGAAAATTATCTTCTGGTGCTGCCAGACTGTTCATCTGGATTGCTGCCACTTTCGTCATCGGGATTCCTCCAGTCCAAAAATACTCAGGAAACGCTGTTTGAAACTGCGACTTTTTTTGCCATCCACATCATTGTCAAAGGCCTGACGGATTTTCATTTTCGGGGTGCTCCAGCGCCCGGTAATGTCGTAGCTGGCACTGGTGAATTTTTCCAATTCGTCACCAATCAGTTTTTCCGTGACATAAATCGCTCCGGCAATTTGAGGCGCAAACCCAGCCAACACCGCCACCAGCGGCAAGGAGCCGGTCACCGGGAAGGTGACGGCCAATTTCATATCCAGAGTCTCTGTCACCAGATTGGTATTGCCCGATACAAGAAACTTGGCTCCAGGGCCATCCACCACCAATGGCTCAGAGAAAGTCAAGGTGCCATCCACGATATCAGCCTTGGCTTTCATCACATCAAACGCCATACCGGACTGATACAAATCGGAAAAATCCAGTTGCAAGCGGCGGGAAATGGAATTGAAGTTCAGGATACCAAATGCTTTTAATGCGCCGGTTCCTTCGGTTTTCCAGACGCCGTCATTAATACGCAAGCTCACCAGCCCCTGAAGACTCACCGGGTTAAACGCCAGTGGCGATCCTCGCCATTCCAGGCTGGCTGAGGCCGTCAACTCCTTGCCATCAATGATGGGCTCTTGCCGGAAGGCTTGCTGCACCTTGCCAATATCCTTGCCGCGCACTTTAAGCATATCGACATAAGTATGGTGGCCATCCTTTTCCTGCAGCCAACGAATATCTCCATTGAATTTCAGACCTTTCATATCGCTATCATTGATCGTCAATGCCAGCCCTTTTTCAATGGGACGACTGCTCAGAGACCAGCGGCCCAAATTACGGCTCCCGATAATCATCTCGGCAATCTGGATATCCATTGGTAACAAGTCTGCCGGTACCATATCCAGCAAGGTATCGTCGGCCAATACCGCTGTCAGCTGCTGATCAAGCGGTACTTCACCCAGCAGTGAACCCCGCTGGCCAGGCTCTTTCACCACGTCATCAGTTTGTGGCATATGCAGATATTCCAGTGTCATCTGCACAGGATCACTCCCGGCACTCAGCACCACATCACCGGCCATCAGTTCACTATCGATACGGGTTTGCCATTCCCCCCAGTTCTGCTGGGCAATAACATGAGTTGGGCCGGGTGCCATATCCCAGACATCCAACCGGGTAAAGATCAAATCCACCAGCCGTAACGGATTCTCCGAGGTGCTGCTGCGTGTACCGGCGTTGGTATCACTGTCTGGTTGCTCTGCTGCCGGGCCAGAACCCGCGGCCGCTGTACTGCTTGCTGCTTCTTCGGCCAGTGCCAATGGCTCCAGCCGCAGCCACATATCCCACCACTCTTCGGCATTGACCGGCGTATCCAGCTGTCCACGAATTTCAACCCCGCTGTCACTGGGCAAAAACGGTTCGCTCTTGCCCAGATACACCTGCCCCCGATTAAGCCCCTGATCGTCGAGTGCAAACACCCCCCGGATACGATCATCGTAATTCATACTGATACGGGTTTCGCGACCGGGTCGAACGGTAACATGCAAGGGATGCGAGGCATCGGCAGCCGCTTTGCCCAGTGGCGCCGGATAGTCGATGAGAGTGCCATCCAGATTGGTATCCAGGGCAAAACGTACATCACCAGAGGTGGTATTCAGATCCAGCGTGGCCTGATAGCCCAGATCACCCGTTACCGGGTCCAGTAAAAACATTGGCAGCCACTGCTTAAAGGCCGCCATGGTCGCTCGACCATCGGCGCGAAGCTGGGTGGAAAATCCATTGGGCAGTGGTTTGGAGGTCATTTTCGCTACCATATCTCCTCCCATTACATGCCCTTCCATACGAGGCGAAGACAGGCCGGCAATCGAATCATAAACCAGCGCACCGGTCAGTCCGGTAATCTCCAGATTCAGGTCATCCAGACGCAGTTGGTTATCGTCGAGTTGAGCCTCGATACGCATTTCCGGATCGCCGCTATCGTCCCCCAAAGCCATATCCATCGCCATGACCGCCTGCAGGCTCCCTTGTCCTTGCCAGTGATCAAAGGCGTGTCCCACCACCTCTTGTAGTGGTGTGTCGGTAAAATAGCGCAGTGCGGCACCGCTATCCCCGTTCAGGCGACCATTGAGCAACAGCCGGGTTGAATGATCGGCACCACTGCGCAAACGGATATGCGCACCTTTCTCGATATGCCCTCCCAGCGTATCGGCACCATCAACCCAGGCATCTACTGACGGTGTATCCAGCAAGACCCGCCCGGTCACGTTACCAACCACTGGCCAGCCTTCGAGATATTTCAGCTCGCCGCGCTGGACGTCCATATAGAGCTGGGTTGTCAGGCTGTTATCCGGACGCTCTTCGTCCAGTACGCCATCCAGCAAAAAAGCCCCGTTGGAAAGCTTGCCACTCAGGAGTGCGGTATCCAGCCAGTGTCGCACTTCAGGGTCAAGCAAATCAGGTAACAGGCGGCTGCGGTCTGTCATGGTGGCTCGGGGCATTCCCAACAGCAGACTGAACCGACTGTCGCGCCCGGAAGCACGGGATGGCAGGGTCATCGACAACTCACTGCGGAGTTGCAAATGTTGCCAGCGAGCCTGTAACCCTGTCAGCCAGATACGGGACTCCTCTGGCTGGATACGCCAGTGAAACGCACCGGAAAGTCCACTCAGAGACCATGGTTCATCGTATACGCCTTGCAAATCAATCGTGGCGGTCTGGTCCTTGAAGTCGATACGGCCAACCGTGGGCTGTAAATGCACATGGCCGTTCAGCCCTTTCATGCCTGGAATACCCTGATAGGCGCTGCCGTGGATATTCTGCAACTGCGCCCGGACATCGATAGCGTCATTGGTCTCGGCCTCCGGCAAAAAGGAAATCCGCACATCCTGCGCCTGACCACCAGGCTGGATATTACCCAGATAACGATCGAAAGGATCTGGCAGCAGACCATGCTCCAGCAAATAGCCAATCGCCTGACTGATTTCCAGCTGCGCCAGCCCCAGCTGCCAGCCCCGCGACTGTTCCGGCAAGCTGATCGCACTGATGGTGAAATCATGCACCGGCACGGCATCGCCCAGGTCGGGCATGATGCGCATATGCCAGTCATCACCATGATGCTCCCCACCCAGCTGAATCCGGCCTTCACTCAGGCTCAGTGGCTGTTCACGGGTGGTCAGCTCCAGTTGCTCAATATTGAGATCAGCATAGACTTGGGACAATTCACCATTATGGATTTTTAACCAGACATCCGCTCCGGCGTCCAGCTGGTTGAACATCAGCTCCATCGGCAGGTCATTCGGAATCCAGCGCGTCCAGCTTTGGGGTTCAACATAGGCGAACACTTCGCCGTTCTGTTCACGCCAAGGCCAGACCTGGCCATCCAGCACCGCATTCAGGGTAATATCAGCCAGCTGCTCTCGTCCCCAGGACAGCTTCCCCAGTATCGACTGGCTGCCGCCCTGGTGACGCCACAACAGCTGTTCGATCTGTAGCTGATCGACTTTGCCATTGGCATTCTGGAGCTGGATATGGGAGTCAGTAATTTCCATCCGCTGCTGTAATTCCAGCAACCGCGCCCACAAAGGACGCTGTTCTGACTGGCGAGGACCAAGCGATTGGGAAGTTCCGGAAGCGGCTGGAGAAGCTGCCGTAGAGTCGGTGCCGGTGTTACTGGGCTGCTGCCACGACAACACCCAGTTCTGACCAATAAACCATTGTTGCGGAGCGCGTCGCAGCGGCAGCTCCAGCCCTTCGACTTCGATCCTCTTGAACACCGGCAGCTGGTAAAATGCGCTGGCACTGACGTCCAGTTCCAGCTCCACGCGCCGCAGTGAAACCTGATCCGGTGCGACGCCGACAACAATGTCACGTAGCCGGACAATCGGTGACAAATAACGCCAGTCGCCTTCTACCTTGCCTATCACAACCGGCTGCCCCAGTTGCTGGGTCAGTTGCTGCTCGATATCCGGATGCCAGCTTTCTACCAGCGGGATCAACTGACGCCCGGCACTGGTATACAGTGCCGTCATCACCAGTCCAACCACCAGTGTTATCCATAGTTGCGTCCAGCAGGCACCGAGAAACCTCATGCCGATTCCTATTGCAAGATGATGTCGTAATAATCCTGTGCGTACAGGGATTCAACTTGCAGTTTAATGGTTTTGCCAATAAATGCTTCCAAATCTGCCAGGCCGTCACTATCTTCGTCTTGCAAACGGTCCAACACCGGTTGGCTGGCCAGCACCAGATAGGTATCAGCGCCATAGGCGCGATCTTCGCGCAGGATTTCCCGGAAAATTTCGTAGCAGACGGTCTCGGGGGTTTTCACAGAACCTCGGCCATCACAGGCCTTGCACGGCTCCATCAGCATCTGTTCGAGGCTTTCCCGGGTACGCTTGCGAGTCATTTCCACCAGCCCCAGCTCTGAGACACCACTGATTTTGGTTTTGGCGTGGTCTTTTTCCAGCACTTTTTCCAGCATCCGTAACACCTGACGCTGATGCTCCGGTTCGGTCATATCGATAAAGTCGAGGATGATAATACCGCCGAGATTACGCAGCCGCAGCTGGCGGCCGATTGCATTGGCGGCTTCCAGATTGGTTTTGTAGATGGTTTCTTCAAGATTGCGGCGGCCAACAAAACCACCGGTATTAACATCAATAGTGGTCATGGCTTCGGTCTGGTCAATGACCAGATAACCGCCACTTTTCAGCGGTACTTTACGTTCCAGCGCTCGCTGGATCTCGTCTTCCACGCTATACAGCTCAAACACCGGCCGCGGGCCATGATAATAATTCAGGTGGTCTTCTATTTCTGGAACGTACTGCTGGGAGAATTGCAGGATTTTTTCAAAAGTCTCACGGGAGTCCACCAGAATCTTGTCGACTTCCGGGCGGGCGTAATCCCGCAGGGTACGTAAATACAGGGGCAGCTCATCATATACCACCGCAGGGGATGAGAATTCATTGATCCGCTCTTCCAGTTTGCGCCACAAACGTCGCAAATAACGGGTATCGGCGAGGATTTCTTCTTCTCCGACGCCTTCTGCCGCCGTGCGTAGAATAAATCCGGCTTCTCCGGTGAGGCCTTCGGCGTCCATGCAGTCCTGCACCATATGCTTGAGACGGTCACGCTCACCTCCGTCATCGATACGCTGGGAAACCCCCACGTGATCTGCACCCGGCATATACACCAGATAGCGGGAAGGAATCGTCAACTGGGTCGTCAATCGTGCACCCTTGGTACCGATCGGATCCTTGGTCACTTGCACCACCAGCGACTGGCCTTCATGCAACAGCTGGTTAATCGGCGTCTGGCTATCAGGGTGGCCCAATTCAGCGGCATGAATAAAAGCCGCTCGTTCCAGGCCGATATTCACAAAAGCGGCCTGCATGCCGGGTAATACCCGCACCACCTTGCCTTTATAAATATTGCCAACCAGGCCACGATGATTGGTGCGCTCAATGACTATTTCTTGCAATACACCGTTTTCTACCACGGCAACCCGCGTCTCGGTTGGTGTAATATTCATCAAGATTTCTGCGTTCATTACCAGATCCTTTTATTGTTTTGACGGGTCAATAATGGCGCAGCAAAACCAGAAACTATCTGGATGCAGGACAGTCACTCCAGGGGACAGGACGCCCCCATCATGTCTGCCAATATGAAATGCCATGTTGTTCGAGCAAGACGGCTGTTTCTGCCAGCGGCAAGCCAACCACATTACTGTAGCTGCCATGAATATCTGCAACCAAGACAGCCCCTTTCCCCTGAATACCGTAGCCGCCCGCCTTGTCTTTCCCTTCACCACATTCAAGATAGCGCTTGATCAGTACCTCATCCAGCTGGCGAAAGGTCACATGGGTGGTCACCAGCCGGGTATCACAGCGATCCCCGGTCACAACAGCGATGGCCGACAGCACTTGCTGGGTATTGCCCGACAGTTGTTCCAGCATTGCTCGGTGGTGCTCAGGCGACTCTGGTTTGCCCAGAATCTGCCCGTTCAGAATCACACTGGTATCTGCGGCCAGCACCGTGGCCGGTATCGTCAGTGATGACGCCACCACCAGCCCCTTGCTCCGTGCCATTCTGACGACATAATCCTCAGGATGTTCATTCGCAGCGGGGGTTTCATCAATATCAGCCGGCTGAACGGTATGCGGCACCCCGATCTGGGTTAACAATTCGCGGCGACGTGGTGACGCCGAAGCCAGAATAATCATACCGACATCCGCCGCAGGGTCAGACGCGTCAGGGCAAACACCCACGGCCAGACAAACATCGAGCTGAACGCCGGCCCCCACATTTCAACCGGATGCGGAAGGTCCAGCATTACTTGCGCCAGCCAGAAACTCAGCAACTGATGCAGCAAGGCCAGCACCAGCACCAGCGCCATTTGCTGGAACAGGTTAAAGACTTCAATACGCCGGAAAAAATACTGCACCAGAAAGATATGCACCGACAGTGTGAAAACATGGGTTCCCAACAATGTCCCTTGTTCCGCATCCATCATCAAACCGGCAGGAATCGCCAACCACAACCCGAACGTTTGTGGCGACTGGAATACCAACAAGGTAATCACCACCAAAATCCATAACGGCTGGAACCAGATCAATAACTCTGGCAGCGGCAAGTGTTCAAAGACAAACCCAACAAACAGCGACAGCATACCGATAACAAACGACTGTACAGAGGTCATCGATTTTTCCTCCACAGTTCATCCGATGGTACTTTGCCGGCCCCCTGGCTGAATACCAGCAGCAATAACCGACTGCGGTCCATCAGGGCACTGGGGCGCGCCGTCACACTGGCAAACAATTCACCGGCCTGATGTTCGACCTTTTCGACCGTCGCCACGGGATAACCACGGGGATAACGGCCCCCAAGCCCGGAGCTGACCAGCAAGTCGCCCTCCTGAATATCTGCCGTGTTCGGCACATAAATCAGCTCCAGCCGATCCAGCGCCCCGGTGCCGGTGGCAATCGCCCGGACACCGTTACGATTGATCTGTACCGGAATGGCATGATTGGAATCAGCAATCATCATGACATGGGAAATATGCGGCAAGACATCCACCACCTGGCCCAGCAAACCATGGGCATCCAGCACTGGCTGACCGACAAACACACCGTCATCGCCGCCTTTGTTGATCAGGATCTGCTTGGTATAAGGATCGGGATCAACCGCAATCACCGTCGTTACCAGCACCTTGTCGTCGACCTGCTCAGAAGCACTGAGCAGCTCACGCAGCTCAATATTTTCCGCTTCCAGTGAAGCCAGCCGCTGGGCTTTTAACTCCAGGACCAGATTACGGGCCGACAACTGCTTGTTCTGATCAAGCAGATCCCGCCGAGAGGTAGTGGATTCATCCATCCAGTTAGCTAAAGAAGAAGGCAAGACAGCCAGTTGCTGTGCCGGATACAAAACGTATCCGGCAATATTGCGCAACGACTGAAACGCCGGGTAGCGTTGATCCGCCCACATCAGCGCAAGCGCTATCAGGCAGACCAGCAGAGTACGCTGGCCCTGATACGGGGGGATCTGAAATTGCAGTCTGATAACCCGACTCCCGAACGACTAGGCAAGCTGCCAAAGTAATAAAAAGGACAAACGACACCGCCGCCCAAACAGGCGGCAATGTCATCCATTAACCTGAATTATTCCTGAGACAGTATATCCAGCGCTTGTTCCGATGCGGTTTCAAGGAAACGACCGCCCCCTCGCGCCACACAGGTCAGCGGATCATCGGCAACCAGCACCGGCAGGCCGGTCTCTTCGCTCAGCAGTTTATCCAGATCGCGCAACAGGGCACCACCACCGGTCAGCACCATGCCGCGTTCGGCCACGTCAGAAGCCAGCTCAGGAGGAGCCTGTTCCAATGCACTTTTGACCGCCTGGACAATCGCGGCCAGTGATTCTTGCAGGGCTTCCAGAATCTCGTTGGAATTCAGCGTAAAGCTGCGTGGAATCCCTTCGGCCAGGTTTCGGCCCCGCACATCAATTTCGCGAATTTCAGCGCCGGGGTAAGCCGTGCCGATTTCTTCCTTGATTCGTTCGGCGGTTGCTTCACCGATCAGGCTGCCATAGTGACGACGCACGTAAGCCACGATCGATTCATCAAAGCGGTCGCCGCCTATTTTCACGGATTCAGCGTAGACCACGCCACTCAGTGAAATAATGGCAATTTCAGTTGTACCACCACCGACATCAACCACCATCGAACCACGAGCCTCATCGACGGGCAAACCGGCACCGATCGCAGCGGCCATCGGCTCATGTATCAGATAAGCCTTGCTGGCACCGGCATTCAGTACCGATTCGCGAATCGCCCGACGTTCAACCTTGGTGGCCTGATACGGCACACACACCACAACCCGTGGGCTGGGCGGCATAAAACTGGACTCATGCACCCGTTTGATAAAATACTGCAGCATTTTTTCAGTAACTTCGAAGTCGGCAATCACACCGTCCTTCATCGGCCGAATGGCCTGAATATTGGCCGGAGTACGCCCAAGCATTTGCTTGGCTTCCATCCCAACCGCAGCGACACTTTTCTGGTGTCCCTGAAGACGAATGGCAACGACTGATGGTTCGTTAAGAACAATACCCTTGTCGCGCATGTAAATTAGGGTATTTGCGGTTCCCAGGTCGATCGACAGATCGCTGGAGAACATGCCTCTAAGAGCTTTGAACATCCCGCCGTTTCCTGTTTGCATCTGGCATAAAAAAGTGCGCTAACTCTAGCAATGGCAGGGATTTAGAGCAAGGCGCATTTGTGCTAGTCTCGAGCGCTTTCACAGACAGAGATACTGGAGAAGCTGTATGGCTCTGGAACAAGATCAGGTGCGCAATATTGCCGAATTGTGCCGTCTGCAAATCGATGACGCCCAAATTGCCGCATACCAGAACAACCTCAGCAACATACTGGAGCTGGTGGATCAGCTATCCGCGGTCGACACCAGCGATGTTGCGCCCATGGCTCACCCTCTCGATGCCGTGCAGCGTTTACGTGCTGATCAGGTCACCGAAAGCAACCAGCGGGAGCACTTCCAGCAAATTGCTCCGGCAACGGAACGCGGACACTACCTCGTCCCTCGCGTCGTAGAATAAACCGTGGTCGCATAAACACAGCAGATCATCCCGTCCGGCCGTTTCAGCTTGCCGGATTATTTCAGGCACCTTCCGAATTCGGGATCAGCTTCACAGGACAGAGACCCCATGCACAACAAAACCATCGCCCAGATAGCCCGCGACCTGGCCGCGGGCGAATATTCCAGCGTTGAAGTGACCCAGTCGTACCTGGATCGCATCCAACAACTGGATCATAACTACAACAGCTTTATTACCGTGACGGCCGAACAAGCACTGGCACAGGCCGCCGCCGCCGATGCCATGCGGGCAGCGGGCAACGCTACCCCCTGGACAGGCGTTCCCATGGCCCACAAGGATATTTTTTGTACCAACGGCGTACTGACCAGCTGCGGCTCCAGAATGCTCAGCAACTTTGTCGCTCCTTACGATGCCACCGTGGTCGCCAACTTCAACAACGCCGGTGCCGTCAGCCTGGGCAAACTCAATATGGATGAGTTTGCCATGGGGTCATCCAACGAAAGCTCCTTCTACGGCGCAGTGCACAACCCCTGGCAGCTGGATCACGTTCCCGGTGGTTCTTCCGGTGGTTCTGCAGCCGCGGTTGCGGCGCGTCTGGTGCCCGGTGCCACGGCCACCGATACCGGCGGTTCGATTCGCCAACCTGCTGCGTTTTGTGGCGTCACCGGGATCAAGCCAACCTATGGCCGGGTTTCCCGCTGGGGCATGATTGCCTTTGCCTCCAGCCTCGACCAGGGCGGCACCATTACCCGCACCGCAGAAGATTCCGCCATGATGCTCAACGTAATGGCCGGATTCGACCCCAAAGATTCCACCTCGATGCAGCAGGATGTACCGGACTACACCGCCAACCTGAACGACAGCATTGCCGGTCTGACCATTGGTTTACCCAAAGAATATTTCCGCGATGACCTCAGCAGCGACATGCAACAGCAAGTCCGTAACGCCATTGCCGAATACGAAAAACTGGGTGCTACGGTCAAAGAAATCAGCCTCCCCAACACACATTTGGCGATTCCGGTGTACTACGTGATTGCACCCTCTGAGTGCTCCGCCAACCTGTCTCGCATGGACGGTGTACGCTTCGGCCATCGCTGTGATGACCCACAAGACGTCAATGATCTGTTCAAGCGGTCACGGGGCGAAGGCTTTGGTGAAGAAGTCAAACGCCGCATCATGGTGGGTACCTACGCACTGTCGGCCGGTTTCTACGATGCTTATTACAAAAAAGCCCAGCAGGTACGCCGCCTGATCAAAAATGACTTTGTCGAAGCCTTCAAACAGGTCGATGTCATCATGAGCCCGACCACCCCCAGCCCGGCGTTCAAGGCCGGTGAAAAAACCAGCGACCCGGTGGCCATGTACCTGGAAGATATTTTCACCATTGCCATCAACCTGGCCGGTTTGCCAGCCATGTCGATTCCTTGTGGCCAGGTCGACAACCTGCCCGTCGGCCTGCAGCTGATTGGCAACTACTTTGATGAAAGCCGTCTGCTCAACCTTGGCCATCAATTCCAACAAGTCACCGACTGGCATCAGCAAACGCCAGCGGATCTGGTATAAGGAGCCTGATTATGGAATGGGAAGTTGTTATCGGCCTTGAGATTCACGCTCAGCTGGCCACCAAATCAAAGATTTTCTCCGGTGCCTCCACCGCCTACGGTGCCGACGCCAATACCCAGGCTTGCGCAGTTGACCTCGGATTACCCGGTGTTTTGCCCGTATTCAACGAAGAAGCCCTGCGCATGGCGGTGAAGTTTGGCCTTGCCATCGACGCCGAAATTGGCAAACGCTCGGTCTTCGACCGCAAGAACTACTTTTACCCGGATTCACCCAAGGGGTATCAGACTACCCAGCTGCACCACCCCATCGTCGGCATGGGTCATATTGATATCGAACTCGACAACGGCAGCAGCAAACGCATTAACGTCACCCGCGCCCATCTCGAAGAAGACGCCGGTAAATCCGTGCACGAAGGTTTTGGCGGCATGTCCGGCATTGACCTCAACCGGGCCGGAACACCGCTGGTCGAAATCGTCTCCGAACCGGAATTACGCAGCGCCAAAGAAGCATCGGCCTACTTCCGCAAAATGCACAGCATCGTCACATATCTGGGCATTTGCGATGGCGATTTGTCCCAGGGCTCCATGCGCTGCGACTGTAACGTTTCCTTGCGCCCCAAGGGCCAACAGGAATTTGGCACCCGTACCGAAATCAAAAACGTCAACTCCTTCCGTAACGTCGAACGGGCGATCGATGTCGAAATCGAACGTCAGATGGACGTATTGGAAGACGGCGGTACCATCACTCAGGAAACCCGCCTCTACGACGCCGACAAAAACGAAACCCGCTCCATGCGCTCCAAGGAAGTGGAAAATGACTACCGCTACTTCCCTTGCCCCGATCTGTTACCCATCATTATTGATGATGACTACATCGAAGCCGTACGCAGCACTCTGCCCGAACTGCCCGACGCCAAGCGCAAGCGTTTTATCGAAAGCCACCAGCTGTCAGCCAACGACGCAGCGGTTCTGGCTTCCAGTCGTACACTGGCCGATTATTTTGAAATCGCAGCACAAGCAGCCAACGACTACCAACTCGCCTCCAACTGGGTGCAAGGTGATGTCTCCGCCACCCTCAACCGGCTGGAAATCGACATCAGCGAACTGCCTGTCAACGCCGAGCAACTGGGCCGTATCCTGCAACTGATCAAGGACAACACCCTCAACAACGGCGGCGCCAAAGAAGTATTCAACGCACTGGTGGCACTCGGAGAAGCAGGCAAAGCCGACAGCACAGTGGAAAAAGTCGACGCGCTGGTTGACTCCATGGGCCTGAAACAGGTGTCCGATACTGGTGCCATTGAAGCCATCGTTGCCGATGTACTGGCCAACAACCCGAAACTGGTGGAAGGCTACCTCAATACCCCGGTGGAAAAACGTGGCAAGGCCATGGGACCCTTTATTGGCCTGACCCGTAAAGCTGCCAAGGGGGTCAACCCGCAAGTGGTGATGGAAGTACTGAAGAAAAAGCTGGAAGAGTTGGGGTAACGTTTTGATGCACCAGACGTTCGGATACGGACGTCTGGGCTGTTTGAATAACAGAGCAACCTTAGATATCAGAAAGAATATCAACAAATTAAGTGAATCAATTCAGACCCCATCTGGCAGTGCTCATTAAGAAGGAGCGAGTTGCCGGTTGAGATTAAAGGCGACCAAACCTTTGATCGACACCAACAAGGTAACTCGCATAATCCATCGTAACGAACGAATCATTCGACACAAAGTCGGCTTGCTTACCCTGGCCACAGAACTCGGCAACGTCACCGAAGCTTACCAAACAACCATGGACGTATCCCGGGATTACGGCACTGGAAGGGCTACCGACGGGTCTGGACGAATGATGGTATCAGCCCTCTCGCAGCAGAAGAAAAACTTAAAACCGTGTCCGAAATCAGTTGGCCACTACACGGCCTCAACCTTCAAACCATCGCAGCCACCAGAGTATTTCACGTTACATGGTCCCGGTTTTGGCTTCACCCACAACGCACTGTCTTTCAAATCCGAACAATCCAGACCATCCAATTGATATACAATTCGTATATGTTTTGTAGTGTCAGAGGCTGATCTCAATTTTCGGCCAGGAGGATGTCAACGTTATGGGTATCGTTAAAATATCGGAAGAACTGCATGAGGAAATCCGTGAGACCAGTGCTGTGATGGCGCGGTCGATCAATTCGCAGGCGGAGTACTGGATCAAGATAGGGATGCTGGCGGAATTTTACCCCGATCTCACTTACGCCCAGCTAACCCGCAAGTTATTGGCCACAAATGAGTTGCCGTTGGCGACTCTGAAATCTGAATGCAAGGCCGACATCCAGCGTCAGCAAGAGGCCTGCTAATGAACGCCATGGTAAAAACCCCGGCAGAAATCGGGCTGATGCGTGAGTCCGGCCACTTGCTGGCACAGGTGTTTGCGATGCTGGATACCTTTGTGGTGGCTGGCATCAGCACCATGGATATCAATCTGAAGGTCGAGTCCTTTATTGAGAACGAGTTGAACGCTCGTCCAGCCAGCCGGGGGCAGTATGATTTCCCCTACTGCCTGAATACGTCGATCAATCATGTGGTGTGCCACGGGGTACCGAAGGCCAGCCAGATTTTACGTAACGGCGATATCATCAACTGCGATATTACACTGGAGAAAAATGGCTTTATCGCTGACTCCAGCAAGATGTATTGCATTGGCAAGATTACGCCAATGGCGCGTCGTCTGGTTGAGACAACTTACGAAGCGATGTGGGCCGGTATCCGGACCGTAAAACCCGGAGTGACGCTAGGCGATATTGGCCATGCGGTTCAGCAAGTGGCTGAAAAAGCCGGTTACAGTGTGGTGCGGGAATATTGTGGTCACGGCATTGGCCGCGAGATGCACGAAGAGCCTCAGGTCACACATTATGGCAAGCCCGGCATAGGGATGGCGCTGGCCGCCGGGATGACCTTCACCATTGAGCCGATGATCAATCAGGGTAGTCATAAACTGAAGCATATGAAAGACGGCTGGACGGTAATTACCCGCGACAAGAAGCTGTCGGCCCAGTGGGAGCACACCATTGCCGTGACTACCGATGGTTACGAAGTACTGACGCTGAGGGAAGAAGAAAAAACACTTCATACCACAGAATAGCTGGAATACCCTGCTGGCCCTATCATCAGCCACCCATAAAAAAACCGCCCGAAGGCGGTTTTTTTATGCATCCGATGTTTCACTTCAAACATCTCGAACACGCGTCAGATCACTTCACTACTTTTAGCGAAGGACGGCCAGCACCGGCTTTTTTCTCTGGCTCGACTTGCTTCGGTTTGGGCGGCTCTGGTGGATTATTCGGATCAGGAGCACCCGCTTCTGAACCAAATACCATACCTTGACCGTTTTCCTTGGCGTATATCGCCAGAATGGCCACGGTGGGCACGTATACCGACATGGGTACACCGCCAAAGCGGGCATTAAAGGACAATCCCTGATCATCGATCAACAGGTTCTGAACTGCCGTCATACTGATATTCAGTACGATTTGGCCTTTATTCACATAATCCTGAGGCACCTGAACCCCAGCCAGTGAGGCATCTACCAATACATAGGGTGTGCACTGATTATCGAGGATCCACTCGTTCAGGGCGCGTACCAGGTAAGGTCGGCTTGGGGTCATTGTTTCCATTATTCGTGCATTTCCCGTTCGGCTTCGGTCAGGCTGGCCTGGAACGATTCACGATCGAACAGGCGTTCCATGTATTGCAGCAGTGGCTTGCACTGACGCTCTGGCAGTTCTATGCCCAACACCGGCAAACGCCACAGGATAGGGGCAACGCAGCAATCCACAATGGAGAAGTCGTCACTCATGAAATATGACATTTCGGCAAAAATGGGGGCCGTGCTGACCAGGCTTTCGGTCAATGCCTTGCGCGCTTCTTCAACGCCATCGCCTCCAGCCAGGATCGTGCCGACCAGGCCACACCAATCTTTCTCGATGCGTTTGATCCACAACCGGCTTTCTGCACGTGCGACGGGGTAAACAGGCAACAGTGGAGGATGAGGAAAACGCTCGTCGAGGTATTCCATCATGATGTTCGGGTCTTCGTAGAGAGTCAGCTCCCGATCCACCAGAGTTGGCAGGGTGTTGTAAGGATTCAGGGATGTCAGATCTTCGGGCAGGTTGTCCGGGTCCACATCCATAATTTCGACGGCGACACCTTTTTCAGCCAGTACGATACGTACACGATGGCTGAAATGATCCTTGGCATCGGAATAAAACGTCATGGTAGAGCGTTTCGCTACAACCCCCATAATTTCCTCACTCGCTAAAAAATTCAATTACCTAAAAACAAAGATAGCCCGGCCGCATAAACGGCCAGGCTAGCGTCAAAATACCGGGCGATTAATGCACGTCGCGCCAGTATTCCTTGTTCAACATGTACACAGGTACAAAGAAGATTGCCAGGAACAACAGTACCCACCAACCCAGTCTTTCACGCTCAACCGCAATCGGCTCAGCGGAGTAAGTCATGAAGTTCACCAGATCAAAGATCAGATCATCATACTCAGCAACACTCAGAGTGCCTGGCTCTGCCAGATATAACACATCTTCGTGCTCTTCGGTGATTTCCTGACCCGTCAATGTGTCATAACCCACAGCAACCGGAGCAGTACCTTTGTGCTGGAGACCTTGCAGATCAGCCAGCACATGAGGCATACCCACATCTTTGAAGACCGTGTTATTCACACCCCATGGACGGCTTGGATCGACATAAAAGCTGCGTAAGTAGGTATACAGCCAATCTGGACGACGTACCCGAGCGACCAGAGTCAGATCCGGTGGCGCTGCACCAAACCAGACTTTGGAATCTTCCGTACGCATGGCGATAGTCGCCAGCGCACCGAATTTCTTGTCGGTATCAAATACCAGGTTTTCCATCATCAGCTCTTCTGGAATATCCAGGTCACTGGCTATGCGGTTAAACCGGGCATGTTCCATCGAGTGACAACCCATGCAGTAGTTCATGAAGGTCTGGGCACCACGTTGAAGTGATGCCTTGTCCGTCAGATCGGTCAGGTGCTTGTCCAGATGCACACCTTCACTGGACGCCATTGCAACTGCAGGAAGCAGTGCAGCAATCAATGCAAATAACGTTTTCATTAGTGGCCTCCTGTTACGCGTTCTGGCACTGGTTTGGTTTTTTCCATACGAGTATAGAAAGGCATCAACAAGAAGAAACCGAAGTAGATAAACGATGAAGCACGAGCCAGGAAGGTATTCAGTTCATTGGTTGGTTGAGTACCCAGCCAGGTCAACAGAATAAAGGCGACGGCAAACACCAGAATAAAGGTTCTGCTCATCCAGCCTTTATAGCGCCAGCTGCGCACAGGACTGCGATCCAGCCACGGCAGTACAAACAGTACTGCAATGGCAGCACCCATCGCGGCAACACCCAGCAGCTTGTCGGGTACAGCACGCAAAATCGCGTAGAAGGCACCAAAGTACCAGACAGGGGCAATATGCTCCGGTGTTTTCAGACCGTTAGCCGGTTCAAAGTTGGCATACTCCAACATGAAACCGCCGCCTTCCGGGAAGAAGAACATGACCGTACAGAACACCATCAGGAAGACCACAATACCGACCAGGTCGTGTACTGAGTAATAAGGGTGGAATGGCACGCCATCCAGAGGAACCCCGTTTTCGTCTTTCAGTTTTTTGATATCGATGCCGTCAGGGTTGTTGGAACCCACTTCGTGCAGGGCCAGCAAGTGCATCACCACCAGACCAACAATCACCAGTGGCACAGCCACTACGTGCAAGGCAAAGAAACGGTTCAGCGTTGCACCAGAGATCAGGAAGTCACCACGAATCCATTCAGTCAGTTCGTTACCGTAAGGCAGAACAGAGAACAGCGAGATAATGACCTGAGCACCCCAGTAAGACATTTGTCCCCATGGCAGTACATAACCCATAAAGGCTTCTGCCATCAGAGCCAGATAGATGGCCATACCGAAGATCCAGATCAATTCACGTGGTTTCTGGTAGGAACCATACAGAATCGCCCGCATCATATGCAGATACACCGCGATAAAGAAGAAAGTTGCACCGGTCGAATGCATATAACGAATCAACCAACCCCACTCGACATCACGCATGATGTATTCAACTGAGGCGAATGCGGCATCGGCACTTGGGGTGAAGTTCATGGTCAGCCAGACACCGGTCAGAATCTGGTTAACCAGCATCAGCATCGACAGTACGCCGAAGAAATACCAGAAGTTGAAGTTCTTCGGAGCATAGTACTTCGACATATGCTTTTCATAGGTGCTGGTAACCGGCAAGCGGTCATCAACCCAACCCATCAGGGTGTTTTGCTTGTTACTCATCAGGCGTTCTCCTCATCCACACCGACTACAACCACATTGGCACTTTCATAGCTGTGCGGTGGAATTTCCAGGTTGGACGCAGCCGGAGATCCCTGAAAAACACGACCAGACAGATCAAAACGAGAACCGTGACATGGGCAGAACCAACCGCCAGGCCAGTTTGCATCAAACTGTTGGGGTTGAACTTCGCCAAAGTACTTGGGAGCACACCCCAAGTGGGTACAAACACCCAGCACAACCAGTACTTCCGGTTTGCGTGAGCGATTGATGTTATCAGCGTAGGCTGGTTGCTGAGCCTTGTTGCTGTTATCCGGATCTTTCAGTCGGTCATTGTGCTCTGGAAGATTTTCCAGCATGTCGTCTGTACGACGCACAACGTATACCGGCTTACCACGCCATTCGGCTGTCAGCATCGAACCTGGTTCGATCTTGCTGACATCGATCTTGGCCGGAGCGCCTGCCGCTTTCGCCTTTTCACTTGGAACCCAAGATTTGACGAAGGGTACAGCGACGAAGCCAGCACCAACCGCGCCGACAGCAGAAGTCACGCCCACCAGCAGGGTGCGCCGACCTTTATTAACGCCGTCTTGACTCATTACCATCTTCTCCCATCATTAAAATTCTTTTCTGCCGCGAGGTCGTTTGCCTGAGAGGGACTACGGTCGGCAGACCCGGCGTAGAATGCAGAGCGGCGCACATAGTAAAGAAATTGAGGATTTGAAACAACCGGGAAGACATACCCACTGTAGGGATATAAAAACAAAAAAAGCGTCCATTGACATAAGCCAAGGGACGCTTTTTTTTGTAAGCAATAAATCGCTTAACGTTTGGAGAACTGCGGCTTCTTACGTGCTTTACGCAGGCCGACTTTCTTACGTTCAACCTCACGAGCATCACGAGTAACGTAACCCGCGGCACGAAGTGATGGACGTAGCGTTTCGTCGTATTGCATCAGGGCACGAGTAATGCCGTGACGGATAGCACCCGCCTGACCATTACCACCACCGCCATTAACATTCACGACAATGTCAAACTTCTCCAGACTTTCAGTCAATTCCAGAGGCTGACGGACAACCATACGAGCAGTTTCACGACCGAAGTATTCTTCCAGTGTGCGCTTGTTGATTACGATAGAGCCAGTACCTGGACGCAAGAAAACGCGAGCAGTAGACGTCTTGCGACGACCGGTACCGTAGTATTGAGTTACGGCCATATTATTCTCCCAGCTTCAGTTCTTGAGGCTGCTGAGCGGTGTGTGGATGCTCGCTACCTGCGTAAACTTTCATTTTCTTGAACATGGCGCGTCCAAGAGGATTCTTGGGCAGCATGCCTTTAACTGCCAGTTCGATTACGTCCTGAGGCTTGTAGTCGATCAGCTTTTCAAAAGAGATCGATTTCAGACCACCAGGATAACCGGTGTGGCGGTAATACATTTTATCGCTGGTTTTTTTACCAGTGACTTTTACTTTTTCAGCATTGATCACGACGATATAATCGCCGGTATCAACGTGTGGTGTGTATTCTGGCTTGTGCTTGCCTCTCAAACGGCGAGCAACCTCGGTGGCCAGGCGACCCAGCGTCTGATCAGCTGCATCAACAACAAACCATTCACGTTTTACGGCTTCGGGTTTTGCGCTGTAAGTTTTCATCAAATTCTCGCCTTCAAGGGCATGTTGATCAGAAAAGAGGGCGGCATTCTACAGGACGGTTATTACCCACGCAACCACCTGTGTATTTTTAACACAGTCAATCGCGGATCAGCCGTCACGACACGAGTGCCAGAATGAGCCGTCTTTTCATAAAGGGGCGCGGATTGTATCTTTAGTGCAGAAAACAGTCCACTTAAAAATGGATTATCTACGGATTTTTATTGTCCACAGCACAGATTGGCTTCGTCCATACAAGACCGGCATGGCCTTGTCTATCCATCGCCCAAGAACCGACTCCGTGCCGTTATGAGCGGCGACGGAGAACATGGGCGGTTACAGAGGGCATCCCTGCGCACAATGAATTAATGCTCACGGGTTGAGCGGAATTCAACATCGGGCCAGCGATCCTGAATAAGACTTAGGTTCACCCGTGTCGGAGCGATATACGTCAGATAGCCGCCACCATCAATAGCCAGATTATCGACGGCCTTGCGTTTAAAGTCTTCCAGCATTTTACTGTCGTTGCAGTACACCCAGCGGGCGGTATTCACACTGACCGGCTCGTAAATACATTCAACCTTGTATTCGTCCCGCAAGCGCTGCTGTACAACATCAAACTGCAGCACCCCGACAGCCCCCAGAATCAGGTCATTGTTGTTGATTGGCATAAACAGCTGGGTCGCCCCTTCTTCCGATAACTGCTGCAGGCCTTTTTGCAGCTGCTTCATCTTCAGAGGGTCTTTCAGTCGTACGCGCTTGAACAACTCCGGAGCAAAATGCGGGATACCGGTAAACCGCATGTCATGGCCTTGCGTAAAGGTATCACCAATCTGGATGGTGCCATGATTGTGCAGACCGATAATATCGCCAGAAATAGCCTCTTCGACCTGGCTGCGGTCCCCGGCCAGGAAGGTGACCGCATCCGCGACCTTGATGTCCTTGCCGATGCGGGTATGGCGCATCTTCATGCCTTTGCTGTAAGTCCCGGAGCACACTCGCATAAAAGCAATGCGGTCACGGTGTTTCGGGTCCATATTCGCCTGGATTTTGAAAATAAAGCCGGAAAAGGCTTCTTCTGTTGGCTCGACAGTGCGCTCGTTGGTTTCCCGTGCAATCGGGGCCGGTGCCCACTCAACAAAATAGTTGAGCATTTCCCGCACACCGAAGTTTGACAGCGCCGTACCAAAAAACACCGGTGTCATTTTGCCTTCGCGGTATTCATCCAGATCAAATTCATAACTGGCACCCCGCACCAGCTCGATTTCATCAATCAGCTCCGTTACCAGTTCTTCACCCAACAAGGCCAGCGCTTCAGCCGACTCAATCCCCTGAATCCGGGTATCATCCGGGACAATGCTCGCTTGCCCTGGCTGGAACACATGAATGGTGTCGGTGACCAGGTTGTACACCCCCTTGAACGCCTTACCCATGCCGATTGGCCAGGTAACGGGGGCACACTTGATCTTCAGAATGGTTTCGATTTCGTCCAGCACTTCAATGTGATCGCGAACTTCGCGATCCATTTTGTTGATAAAGGTAAAAATCGGGGTATCCCGCAAACGGCATACTTCCATCAGCTTGATGGTCCGATCCTCCACACCTTTCGCGCCGTCGATCACCATTAAGACTGAATCCACGGCGGTCAGGGTACGGTAGGTATCTTCCGAGAAATCTTCGTGCCCTGGAGTATCCAGCAGGTTGACCATGCAGTCCCGATAAGGAAACTGCATCACCGACGTGGTGATCGAGATGCCCCGGTCTTGCTCCATCTGCATCCAGTCCGATGTGGCCATACGGCCCGTCTTTTTGCCTTTTACAGTACCGGCCAACTGAATGGCGTTTCCGAACAGCAACAGCTTTTCAGTAATCGTGGTTTTACCCGCATCCGGGTGGGAGATAATGGCGAAAGTACGACGTGTCGAGACTTCCTGAGAGATACTAGACATAGACATCCGGTTATTGTGGCTACAGCCCTGGCACAGCACGCCACAGCGACTTGAAAATAGAACAGGCGCTATTTTCACCAATCAATGGAAAATCCACAACCGAAAGCTATTAACCTGGACAAGATTCCTGGACCGCCGACCGGCGACACGGATGCTCTCCCCTCTCCACGACCCCACCCGCGATACAGAATAATGAGGTAATACTTCAAAGTGGATTACCGGGATTGCTGTCAGCATCACTCAACCCCTTGGCCGATCTTGGGCCAGGTTGGTGCCGTGGCCGGATAATGGAATTCTTTATATTAACCCAAACTTCAAACCAAGCGACACGTATCAAGAAACACTCAGCAAGAAATCCCAACCTCACAATAAATCCAAAGCACAAAATAACTTCAAATTACAAAACGGATATTATTCTGAAAATAACACCCATTAAACGTCAACCAACACTCTAATTTGGATATAAAAAACAACTAACATCATCTTATGTAAGAAAGTGCAAATATATGAAAACAAGTTTATCAAAAAACCTGACACTTCAAACTTGTGTATAAAATCCGTTTTCAAAAATCCATAGCCGCCTCTTCTCCAAAAAACAAATCGATCAAAAATGATTAACGATACAACTTGTAAATACTTATAAAAATATCTGACCAACCGAACAGGTAATTACATTGCCAGCAACATGCAAGATTTAAAAATATAAATTTTAAGACGACTCAACTGCGAGGAAAATTCACTGACAGAATAAAATAAAAAACATCTGAATACAGTCGAAGGGAAATTCAGGACTTATAATGCAAGCAAACTTGCATCAGCCCAGGATATTCACTTCTTCCATATTCAGACGTTCTTTTCAAGCGGACTCTATGAGTTATTATTATTGAATCAGTCTATTCTTATTGCTCAGTCGTCAGCTCTGGCGTATTGACAGGAGCCTGGCGAGGGTTAACCTGTTCCTGATAGCTGTATGCCAGTTTAATCAGAGTGGCCTCATCAAATTCCCGACCCAACATTTCCATACCAATAGGCATTGCAGGATCATCATCCGTCATACCAGCAGGCATGCTCAACGCAGGGAACAAAGAGAACGGGCTCAGACGGTTATTTCGTCCGGCACTCGGTGAACCACCCAGGTCTCCGGCTTCACCGGTCAAGCTTGGGTACAGTAATACGTCATACGCTTCGCCCAGGCTGTTACCTTCGTCATCCACATTGTTCAATGCTTTTAACAAGCTGGTACGGACAACAACAGGCCGCTCAACTGTGTTCAGGGTATACACTTCTTGCTGTTCGTCTGTCAGGTTATCCAGATCAATCGTGCCACGGTATTCCAGTGAGGACTTGTAGTTCTCAAGGTAGCCATTGCTGTCGATCAGTCCTTGATAGGTTGTAATGTGCCCATCAACCGACGTGGTCCAGCTGTTCAGGTAGCTGACCAGGTCGTGCTGGAACTCATAGCTGGACATGGAGGCGTAGTCATAAAGAATCGACTCCAGGTTATCAATGGTCACTTCTTCAACCGTGGCTCCAGCCGCTTCCATCGCTGCAATCGCACTGTCCATCAGAGCGTTGACGTTTTCGTTATCGCCGAACAAGTCACGATCGATGGCAATACGAGCGCCATTCAGACCATCAGCATCCAGGTAGTCGGTATAGGTTTCCGGCACACCCGTCACTGACAGGTATTCTTCTTCACTGCTAATGGCAGCCGCATCAATTTCAAAGCTGACGCGCTGATTGGCATATTCAGAATCATCAAACCCAACCATGACATCCATCATCAAGGCACAATCTTCAACAGTACGGCAGATCGGGCCACCGGTATCCTGCCAGGAAGCCAATGGCATGATGCCGTCCTGGCTGACCAAGCGCATGGATGGGCGAATACCGACCAGGCCACCCAGGCTGGCAGGTACCCGGATAGACCCTCCCGTATCACTGCCTGTCCCTACCATTGCCAAGCTGGATGCAATGGCAGCTCCGGTACCACTGGATGAGCCACCCGCACCTTTGGTTTGGTCATACGCGTTTTTAACCAGGCCTCGGACCGAGCTTTCGCCCGTATATCCAAAGGCAAACTCATCCATATTGGCCTTGCCCAGAACAATAGCACCGGCGTCACGCATCTTGCCAATGGTGTAAGCATCACTGACGGGACGGTTATACTGGAATGCCAATGCGCCACCAGTGGTTGGCATTTCAGCAGTATTAAAGTTGTCTTTTGGCAAAACAGGAACACAATAAAGGGAGCCATCAATACCATCGTCTTCAAATGCCAGATCTTTTGCACGAGCTTCATCAAGAGCAGATGAGTTAATCGCAATGACACTGTTCAATTCAACATCGGTACCTTCATCGTCATAGGTATTAATACGTTCAATATACCCTTCAACGACTTCTTCACAGGTAATACCGCCAGTAGCAAGAGAAGTATGCAAACTTTCGATGGTCGCTTCAGTAAATGAAAAAGCAACCGGAACCACCTCATCATCATCGCTGTCAGATCCATCACAGCCGCTGAGAATTACTGAAAAGGTAAGTACCGCACCAGCCAATTTTTTCATTTGGAACATAAATATCTCCGCAATTGTTTTTGTATTCCCTTCTGTATTGGCACTCGCCAATAATATCCTTCTGGCCGATCTATAATCATTTATCGTGCCACACCGATCATCTCTAAAAAAAATGTCGATTTTGTCGAAAATAAAATGGCGAACGTAATTTGAATAACAAAAAAACCACAGAAAAAACTATTTTCACAAATAAAAACATGGCCCCGCATTTGAAATCATGATGCTTATACGTTATCAGGGCCGTCGTTTACTATAATGCTTGACTCAATATACCCATACTTTATTTGATGACTTTATTTTGGTGCGATAAAAATTCTATCGCACATTATTATGGCACCTCCCGGCACCTGTTTTTGGAAAGTTGAAATCACTACCATCACCTCGAGTCATGACCCCAACAGCCAGGCAGTCACAGAAACCAAAGTGAATATGTAACCGAGCATCCAATTCAGTTGTCAGGAATAAATAGAGGGAGGAGGGGAAGAAAAGGAAAAGGGTGAGAAAGGGGAAAAGGTAAGAAAGGGAGAACTCGATGAATCTTGAGGCGCCGCTGGCGGCGCTCTTTCACTGAGCACTATAAAAAGAGGGAGTCTCATCCAATGAGACAGCGCCCTCCAGGGCCGGGGCAACACCAAAGGCAACATACAGCTCGACCAAAGCCTGTATATGTTTCTGGCGCTGCACCACCAAGCTGTCTCTGGCGTTGAAGAAAGTGCGCTGGGCATTAAGCAAATCGGAAAAGTCCGTATCGCCATATTGGTAACGAATGTCAGCCAGTGCCAGCAACTCCTGATTATTTTCCAGGGTATCAACCGCAAGTTCAGTCTGCTGACGCTCATAATCAACCGCTTCCATGGCATCCAGTGTTTCTTGCATGGCATCGATAACAATACGGCGGTATTCCAGCCGGGCAACGGCTTCTTCTACTTCGGCCTCAGCTACCGCCGCAGCCTTGCTGCCTGCATCAAACAGCGTGACCGACAAGGCTTCTGTCAGACTCAAGGTCCAGTTCCCGGCCAGGGACATTAAATCCGCTGGTGACAACCCGGCACTGAGGCTAAGACTGGGCCAGCGATCACTTTCGGCCAGATAGATATTTTGATGACGTTGGCGCAATGCCAACTCCGACGCGACGATATCCGGCCTTTGGGTTAACAGGTCAGCGGGCTGCACACTCGCCACCCGTGGAATCTGCAATTGATCAAAATGTTCGTCACCCAGATGGATTTGCAGATTGGATCGGCCCAGCAAAGCTGCCAACGCTCGTTGATTGGCCGCCAGCTGTTGCTGTAACGACACCGCACTACCCAGTAATGACAAGGTGGTATTACGTTGTTGCGCCATTTCGATGCCACTGGCATCACCGGCATCAAAACGGATCTGTACCAGTGACTCCATTTCCCGGCTGGCTTGCAGATTCTGCTGTGCCAGCTGTAAGCGAGCCTTGGTTGATAGCCAGTCCAGGTATTGCGTTACCAGATTACTCTGTAGCGTGATGCGGGCACTGGCCAGGTCCACTTCTGCGGCCACTACGTCCAGCTCTGCCTGTTCGATCAATGTCCCCCGCCGCTGCCATAAGTCAACGGTGTAGCTGGCTGACAAATTCAATCCCGTACTGTTACTTCGTCCACTGGCATCATTCAATGCCTGCTTCTGACTGGCAGAGGCGCTGGCAGACAGTGTCGGCCAGCGATCGGCATTTTCGCCATCCAGTGCAGCGCTGGCTTTGCTTATACGCAGCAAGGCCTGACGCACATCGATATTATCCAGTTGCGCTTCAGCCATCAGCCGGTTCAGCTGCGGTGAACCTAACTGTGCCCACCACTGATGTTGTAATTGCCCGACGTGCAAGGCCTGCTTGGTCTGTTGTTCATTGGCTGCCATATCAGGTAATGCCACGACTTCCGGCTCAAACCGCTGTGGCCCGGCGCAACCACCAGCCGCCAGCATCGCAGCCAGAGCGGTAATTTTCATGGCCATCATGTATGACCCCGAATGCAATCTACTCACTTAATCCTCCGCCAATGCGTCAATCGGGTTCAAACGGGAAGCCTTGCGTGCCGGAGCATGACCAAACACCAGCCCGACCAGCAGCGCCGACGCAAATGCCATCAATGGCGGTGCCCAGGAAAAGGCCACAGCAACATTCATTTGTCCCATGATCAAAGCGATAGAGCCGCCCAGCATCAACCCCACAACCCCGCCCAGACAGCAGACCACCAATGCTTCAATATTGAACTGTTGCAGAATGTCACTGGGTTTGGCCCCGGTAGCGATCCGCAAGCCGATTTCCCGTCGACGTTCCGACACACTGACCAGCATGATATTCATCACCCCGATACCACCAACAAATAACGAAATAGCCGCAACAGAGCCTAACAACCAGGTCAGGGTATCCTGGGTTTCTGAAATGGCTTCAATCAGGGAGGCGGTGTTACGTACGGTGAAATCTTCACTGCCATGCCGGGCAGTCAGGAGTTGGGTGACTTCGGCTTCGACCTGATCAATGCTGTCGGTGTCCTCAACCTTGACGGTAATGGAGCTCAGGTATTCACGGCCAAAAATCCGCACCATACCGGTCGAGAGCGGCACCAGCACCTCTTCATCCATGTCATTACCTCCGGCCGTAGCCCCTTTGGCCTCCAGCACGCCGACAATCAGATACATGCCATTTTTCATAAACACGTATTGGCCAATCGGGTTTTCGCCATTCACAAACAGTTGATCCACAATGGTTTGCCCAACCACCAGCAGTGGAGCCAGTGAATCCATATCCGCACTGGTAAAGAAGGTGCCTTGCGATAACTGCCAATCTTTCACCCGCAGGTAGTCTTCCGTGGTTGCCCGGATACGCCCGGAATAATCACGATTGCCAAAACGGATGGTGGCATTGGAATTACGCTCTGGAGAGACTACTTCGACACCGGGCAATTCAGCCAATAGCGCAGCATCCTCACGGCTCAGCGTGGCAGTAGCACCCGAGTTGCGATTATTGGCACCGCCGGGGCGAATCAGTAACAGATTGGTGCCCATCGATTCAATACGATCCAGCACTTGCTGTTTGCCCCCTTCACCAATGGCCATCATGGCCACTACGGCAGCGACGCCAATCACAATGCCCAACAAGGTCAGCAGCGTACGAAACCAGTTGTTTTTTAATGATTGTAACGCCGTCATCACCGATACCAGTGCACTGACCGAAGGGTATGACTGCAGAGGTGGTGGATTGACGGTCTCAGGGACTGGTGTTGGTGAATGACTCTCTTCATCACTGTCTGACAGAATGCGGCCATCGTGGATCTGGATCTGACGTCTGGCCGCTGCGGCAACCTCGGCATCATGGGTAATCAGAATCACTGTCACCCCTTCAGCATTCAGCTGACGGAGCATGTCCAGCACCTGGACACCGGTTGCACTATCCAGAGCACCGGTGGGTTCATCTGCCAGAATCACATCTGCGCCGTTGATCATCGCCCGGGCGATGGAAACTCGCTGTTGCTGTCCGCCCGATAGCTCCGCCGGGGTGTGCTGCATACGCTCGGCCACGCCAAGCTTATCGAGTAATGCTGCCGCGCGCTGGTGACGGGCCTCTTTCGGGGTGTGGGCATACACGGACGGCAAGGCGACGTTTTCCTGGGCAGTCAGGTTGGCCAACAACTGATAACGCTGAAAAACAAAGCCAAAGGTTTTGAGTCGCAATGCAGCCAGTTGATCGGGAGACAGACTGTTTACATCATGTCCATTCACCCGATATTCACCCGAGGTTGGATGATCAAGGCAGCCGAGAATATTCATCAGTGTTGATTTGCCCGATCCGGATTGCCCCATCACCGCAACAAATTCACCACGCCGAATGGTCAGACTGACGTTATCCAATGCTTTGACGACAACATCTCCAGCCTGGTAATAGCGGCATACGCCACGCAATGAGATCAATTCATGCTGTGGTCCGGTATTGGGTTCAGCCACCACGTCGGCCTCCCATGCCGCCACCCATACCACCACCGGGAGGGCCTGGACGGTCATTACCAGTCATGCTTCTCGCCTCTGTGGTGGTCTGTTTTTGTTGGCTGCCGGTAATTAACAGCGCGCCTTCGTCCAGACCAGAACGAATTTCGGCATGAGTACGGCTCTGAACCCCTAATTCAACCGGCACACGTTCGACACCATTGGCACCGGCAACCCGGGCAAATGCGCCATTACGGCCGTTACGAATGGCCGCTACAGGCGCAACCAGCACATGACTGGCCGCCCCTTCAACAAAAAACACCTTGGTGGTCATCGAGTCCATCAAACGGCCATTATCATTAGCCACATCCACCAGCACCTGATACAGCACAACATCATTCACTTCTTCCGGTGTTGGCAAGATCTGCCGGACGGTCGACCAGCGGTAGCGATTGGGATTCCCCAGGGTGGCAAATTTGACGTCCATACCACGACGAAGCTTGGGAACGTCTGCTTCCGATACTTCAGCGCGTAGTGTCATCACTGACAGATCCGATATTTGCAGTACGGTCGGGGCACTGTTCGTGGCATTCAAGGTCTGGCCTTCGCGCACATCAATACTGGCGATGGTGCCATCGATCGGGGCATAGATCCGGGTGTAACCCAGCGAAACCTTATCAGCTTCCAGTGCCGCGGCATTTGCTTTGATTTCGGCTTTCTGGGCGGTTATTTTGGCTTTGAGTATTTTCACATTGGTGCGGCTTTCAAACAGCGCGTCTTCGCTGATCGCCTTGCGGGCGTACAGCCCTTCGTTACGCTTCAGCCGTAACATTTCCAATTCCAGCTCGGCTTCCTGTTGCGTCAACTGGGCTTTCAGGTTTTCCAGCCCGGCTTCCGCCGTTTGTACATTCAGCTCAAATACCGAGGCGTCAATTTCTGCCAATAACTGGCCTTTCTTGACCACTTCACCTTCTTCAACCATCAAGTGTTTGATCTGGCCGGATACCTGGGCACCAACTTCAACGTAATTTTTGGGTTCCAGCGTGCCGGTAGCTGCGACACTCTGCTCAATATCACCATAACGCAGCGGTTCAACCAACCAGTCTTGTGATTCATCGTTTTCGACCAGTAGCCACCAGTAGGCAGCAGCCCCCAGCAAACAGCCCAGAACAACGACCCACAGCAACAGAGAGAGCCAACGCCGGGGGCGTGAGGTGGTGGTGAATTGCGTCATCCGTTGCGATTTCCTTAACTGTTTATGTATTCATAAGTCCGACAATCTTGCACCTGATACCGGGCTACGCGATTAAACACAAAATAATAATTAAATTGATTGTTATTTGCATTAATTTGCACTTCATTATTTTACCGAACATTCGAAAAAACAATGCACTGCACCGGCCCTCCGTAGTGACTCACTGGTCTTGCCAGTCAGGCAAAGGTATAGTCTGGGTTCTTCGCCGATGTCGTAAAATAACAACCGATCCATACCATTGCGCGTCCCTGTGTCCTTGCTACGAGGTTGGCTATGAGTCTTCTTGATCAAATCGGCGAGCAGTTGGAAAGCCTAAACAAGTCCGAACGCAAGGTCGCTGAAGTCATTCTTCAGGACCCCAAAAGCGCGACTCGCATGAGCATTTCAACACTGGCCAATGCATCGCTGGTCAGTGAACCTACCGTGAACCGCTTTTGCCGTAATTTCGAAACGTCCGGTTTCCCGGATTTCAAAATCCAGCTGGCTCAAAGCCTGGCAACCGGTACACCGTACGTCAGTCGCGATGTCGAGCAAGACGACAATACCGAGGAATACACCGATAAAATATTCACCTCGACCATTGCTGCGATGGAAAATGCGCGCAAGCATGTGAATTTGATGGCGATCGAAAAAGCCGTGGACATACTGATCCAGGCCAAGCAGATTGCATTTTTTGGTCTCGGTGCCTCAGGCCCGGTCGCGATGGATGCACAGCACAAGTTTTTCCGCTTCAATTTACCGGTGATGGCTTACGATGATGTGATGATGATGCGTATGGTCGCCGCAGCGGCTCATACTGGTGATGTGATTGTGGCGATTTCCTATACCGGCCGTACCCGTGACATGGTGGATATCGCCCGCATTGCCCGCAGTAATGGTGCCAGCGTGATTGGCCTCACTGCCGACCAGTCGCCACTGGCGGCTTCCAGTAGTGTGCACCTGTCCTTCCCGACCCCGGAAGACACGGATAAATACATGCCCATGACGTCACGGATTGTACAACTGGTGTTACTGGATGTGCTGGCTACTGGCGTTACCTTGCGCCGGGGCGTCGACTTCCATGCGCACTTGAAGAAGATCAAGGATAGCCTGAAAGCAACCCGCTACCCCGACCTGCCCACTCAACCCTGACACCTGTCCAGCGAATAATCCCCTTGCCGTATCCTTTAACTAACGCAGTACCGGTTTGATAAATTTCAGTGTCATGCGGTCGCTTTCCCCTATCTCCTGATAACGGTCGCGATCCTGATCACCCAGCCGGTATGACGGTGGCAAGGTCCAGACACCTTTGGGGTGACGGGTCGTATCGGCCGGATTGGCGTTGACTTCGCTGCTGGCAGCCAGTGTAAAGCCAACCTGTTGCGCCATACGAATTACATACGCCTGGTTCATATAGCCGCTGCTCTGCTGATCAGCCAGTGGCCGGTCGGCAGCCAATCGATGCTCGACAACTCCCAGAATACCACCGGGTTTCAGCGCCCGATAAAACGTCTCGAAAGCCGCCAGTACCTGTTCATCACCACCCCGCATATACCAGTTGTGTACATTCCGGAAACTCAGCACCCGATCAGCGCTGCCATCGGGTGCAATGGCGTGGTCACTGCCCGGGGCAAAGACCGTCAGGGTTGTGCTGCCAAATGACCCCGGCTGGCTGGCCATTTTGGCCTCAAATCGCTCCCGGCTGTTGCGAAAATAGCCCACCGGGGAATCCGGATCAAAATGCGCCGCATAATACTGTCCTTGCTGAGCCAGAAATGGCCCCAGAATATCGGCATACCAGCCACCACCGGGCCATATTTCCACAACCGTCATATCGGCTTGTAGATCAAAAAAAGCCAGCGTCTCGGCAGGATGACGAAAGGCATCCCGCGGGCGATCATGCTGACGCACATCACTGGCCAGCACGGTGGCAAAATCCGCAGCGGACGCTGCTTTTACACCAGCCTGACTGACGGACACAACACTCGCCAGACTCACAACGATCAAACCATCCAGGCACCGGCGGCCCAACCTGAAAAACTGCTTTGCGTGATCCCGGACGGTATTGGCTTCTGACTGCATCGGTCGACATCCCTTGCTATCTATTATCTGTTGTTGGCCAATCGAGGTTATCCTGGCACAACGGTGCGCATGCCACGGCGTCATGGCGGCAGTATGATATCAGGGAGTTTACGGTTCACCCACACCCTGCCAGATCGCCCGCCGTCACCCGCTGAAATCATGCCTGGAGCACAGAGTCGGTCACTCGCAACCCGCTCTGACAGGTACCAGCTTTTTGGCCATCTGGATCAGGTAACGCCACCGACTCACCAGCAAGGCCGTGAAAATCAGCCCGCAGCCCAACATTTGTATCGGCGACATACGTTCGGCAAACCAGAAAGCCGCCAGAAATGCTGTCCAGACCGGCTCCAGTACCATAATCAGGGCTGCAGAGCTGGATGCGGTCTTACCCTGCGCCCAAGTCTGCAGAAAAAATCGCACACATGTCGCAATCAATGTACTGGCTAACACCCATAGCCAGATATCAACGGTCTGCGGCAGTTGCCATTCTTCCAGGATCAGCGACAACGGCAACGCAACCAATCCCACCATGGTCAACTGCACCGATGTCAGGGCAATCGCAGGAATTGTGGCCGCCGCCCGACTGGTCAGAACAAATGTCAGAGAAAACATGCAGGCCGCCGCCAGATAACAAAATTCACCAAGGCCAAACACAAAGTTTCCATCCAGTGACAAACACCCCAGCCCGGTTGCCGCCAGCGGCAGCGATACCCAGGTAGTCGACGGCGGGCGATCGCCAAACAGCAACACCACCAGCGGCACCATCACCACTCCGAGACAGGTCAGAAAGGCCCCGACTCCCATGTGCTGACCATTCTGTAATCCCATGATCCAGAAAGCGATCGCCATACCAAAGCAGGCTCCAGAGCGTAAAGCCCGCAGCCAGTCTGATGAACTCATGGCACGAATATCCTGGCTGCCCACCAGTCCCACGATCATCCCGGCACTGACAAAACGGATAAAAATAAACGCCAGTGGAGCCATGCCCGCCAAGGCTTCCTTGGAAAAAATCCAGCCAGCGGCAGCCAGCAAAGTCACCAACACCAAGGCCAGATCAGCCTTGACGGATCCCACTTTATTCATCACAAAAACTCCAAATACCACACTCTGTTGTACACAAATCTAAAATAGAGACGCACTGTACTCGCAAACGAAGGCAGATGATTGTGCCAATTGCGGGATAATGATGGGTGCAGACACCTCGATAGGCGCATGGCCATTCATATACACTGCGACCAAATAACGCAGGGCAGATCATCCCGGGTAGAATCAAGCCAGACAGAATCCCTTATACTGACGGCCGATTACCCTTGGACACCGCTTTATTCATGCGCTCGCTGGCTTCTCCCTCTTCCGGACTCAATCAGGTACTGCAGCGGCTGGCCCTGCTGCAGCTGGCCATCGCAACGGTATGGCTGTTATTTCTGAGTTATCTGCACTCTCAAGGTGTCGCCAATCTGGAGGCTGCCTGGGTACTGCTGGCGCTGTATTTACCGCTGCAGGTCTTCAGTCAGTGGCAAGTCACTCAAGGGGCCATCCAGGACTGGCAACTGTTTTTACACCTGTCACTGGAGTGTCAGTTATTTACCGGACTGCTGTTTTTTACCGGTGGCGCCACCAATCCGCTCATTTCTTACTTTCTGGTACTACTGGTGCTCGCCAGTTATGGCTTACCCTGGATACTGGCCATTTGGATGACAGCATTATGTGTCGCCGACTACAGTTTGCTCAGTATCTGGTATCAGCCGTTGTTATTGCACCATGGCCACGCGATGAGCAGCGTATCGCTGGTCGACTGGCACTTGTCGGGGATGTGGCTCACCTTTGTGCTCAGTGCGCTGATTCTGGTGACGCTGATTCCACAACTGATCCGAACCCGCCAGCGCCAGCAGCAGGAAATCCAGCAACTGCGGGAGCAACAGCTCAAAAACGAACAGCTGGTGGGGATCGGTACACTGGCTGCCGGTACTGCTCACGAAATGGGCACGCCATTGATGACCATGGGAATGCTGCTCGACGACCTGATCGATAGCCAGACCGCAGCAGAAATCGAACCGGATCTGTCCTTGCTGCGGGAGCAGGTGAATCGTTGCCAGCATTCGTTACAGGAACTGGCTCGACAGGGACGTGAAGCCCGTGATGCACGACAACAACTCGCCAGCGACTGGCTCGAAAGCCAGCTACAGCGCTGGCAACTAAGCCAGCCCAACGCGGTATGGCAGCCATTTGAACACCATGGCTCGGCGCTGATTCATACCTCCCCACTGCTGGACCAGGCATTATTAAACCTGCTGAACAATGCTGCCGAAGCAGGCCAACAACCCATCGAACTCCAGGCCAGGGAACAACAAGGTTATTGGATGCTGGATATTATCCAGCCTGATCCCCACGCCGCCGCTTCCCTGAGCCGTTACTCACCATACAACAGCAGCAAGCAGACCGGGCTGGGGATTGGCCTGTACCTCAGTAACGCCAGCGTTGAGCAATTTGGCGGCAATATTGAACTACAAGCCCTGCCTGACGGTGGCAGCCGTTGCACGCTCAGCTTGCCGATTTCCTTTTTACCGGAGCCACAATCATGACCTCGACCCAGTCTCTTCCTCGCATACTGGTGATTGACGATGATCTGCATTTCAGCCAGGTCTTGTGCCGCAGTCTGGAGCGACAGGGATTCAGCGCCCGACCGGCACACAACAGCAATGAAGCACTGGCCGCTCAAACCAGTTTCCAGCCACAATGGGCGACTCTGGATTTACGGATGGAGCAAGAATCCGGCCTGACCCTGATTCCCCGATTACTGCAACAACAGCCGGAGCTGACCATCGTTATGCTCACCGGTTATGCCAGTATCGCGACAGCGGTAGAAGCCATCAAATTGGGTGCACACAATTACCTGCACAAGCCCGTTACCCTGCAAGAGCTGGTCGCTGCCTTCAAAGACAACAACAGCTCCCATCCAGTCGATAGCTGCAGCGAACCGGCACAGGTGATGTCAGTGGATCAATTAGAGTGGGAGCACATCCAGCGAGTGCTGAATGAACATGACGGCAATGTATCCGCAACCGCCAGGGCATTGAATATGCACCGCCGCACACTACAGCGAAAATTACAGAAGTACGCCCCCAGGTAATCCTGGGGAGATGGTCAATTTCAGAGGCCGTACTGATGTTCCAGTGCGGTAATGGTGCCGTCTTCCTTTAAACTGCCAAGGGCATTTTGCAGGCTCTGGAGAATCTCGTCGTCTGTCTCGGTATTAAACGCCAAGTACACAGGGGACGATTTTAATTCCAGCGCTATCTTTAATTCATCCAGATCCCCAGCTTCGGAAGCCTTGTAGGGACCAGCCAACACATCGGTTACCCACAAATCAATCGAGCCATTCTGCAAGCGCAACGGATTGGCCATGTCATCGCTGGCAATGGATACATTCATGCCTTCAGAAACCATTTGGCCGGTAAACGCATCTCCCTTATAACCGCCAATCGTATATCGTCGGGCATCCGACAGCCGATTCAGCTTGATGCCCGAATCCCCTTTCGCCATCAATGCGACCTTCATGGTCGTAATCGGGCCGACCCACTTGAATACCGACTCCCGCTCTTCGGTACGTACCGTACAGAACAAACCGTGGTTAACGCGACGCTGGACACGATCCATACCATAGCTCCAGTTACGCAGCTTCATGCGGTATTCAATACCCGCCTTGGCAAAAGTGGCTCGTATGATGTCGGTGCATAAACCACCAATGTCTTCAGATTTATGGGCATACCCCTGCATCGTCATGCTCATGTTATAGGGCGGATACTGTTCTGTAAGTAAGGTGATTTTTTCAGCGGCTGGCGCTACACAAGAAAATACCGAGAGTATGATCCCTGCGACTATCCCCATCCGGTTTTGTCCAATCATAGATGTGCCTCTAATATCGGTTGTTTGATGCGATAATCTTTCTGAAACCAGGCCAGCTGATTCACTCTGAACCTTCTGAGTATGCCGAACACCAGTAGCCTGCTGATTTTTCTTCGCCTTGGCTCAAGACTGGTCAAGATCAAGGGGCAACCAGACGGTGCAAGGCAGCGACAAAGCGAGAAACAGAACAAGGGGAAATCAGCATTAACATTCGGCCGCAGCAACACAGCGCCTAATTTCTGGCCAAACCCTGGCGTCATCTACCCTGTTACAACGCTTGGGACCCTGGTCGAGCCATTGGATATGGAAAATTACCGTACACCATAACGGTTCAATATTGCGGCGAGAGTCATACTTTTTTATTACAAATAGAACAATTTTCAGACCAAGTGTTTAGTAATTGATTGGTCATGATTTCATCAAAAATTGCAATGATTCTGGCTCGGCGAGCCATCAGGTGCGGGAATGAGGGCGGTTGCCTACACAGCGGGGTGAACGGTTCGGGATGACAGTGCATCAACCATCTATTTGAAATAAGACTCTTCGTTAAAGGTACTTAGCCATTCGGTATGGAAAGCGACCATGCCAGAAATAAACATGCCATTCACCACTCCTTCCGGAAACATCATCAATGGCAAATAGCGCAAGTAGTCATGCCAGATCTTATCCGCCGTATAAGTACCACTGAGTGCATAAATGGCGCTTTGCAGAAGATCCAGAAAAGCATGGGTCACTCCGGCATTGAGAAAACCCGCGACAAGAATATAAATAAATGGATTATGGGGCAGACGCAGGTACACCAGAGAATAAAAACCATAGGTAAAACCAATGGGCAGAGCCGTCTGAATCAGATAATGGTAGCCCAGTGTCTGCCATTCAAATTGCCCAGACAAGGCCAGCACCAGTTGCATCATGGCCGTTGCGACCAAAGCCAGACGCCAGCCCATCATCAGGGTTACAGACGTCAGTGCCAGTATATGAAAACCCAACCCTGGCAAAATACCGGCTTTCGCCTGCCAGAAAAGAACCATCACCAATACGCTGCCAAAAAACAGGTGCTGGGCTGGACGATGCTCAATCAGTGCTGACCAACGATAACTATAAATACTCCAGCCCAACAGTCCAAGGCTGATCAATGACATCAACCCCAGTAGCCAGTCTGGTAGAGTCGGGCTCATGGTAATAGCTCCTGCTATCGATTATTGGAACAATTCCTGGCAATACATCAGAGCATCTTCCCGTCCGATCTTGGCTGGATAATAATTGCGCCGAACACCAATCTGGCAGAACCCCAGTTTTTCATAAACAGCTATTGCTGGCATATTGCTGGCACGTACTTCCAGAAACATGCGCTCATTCCCCTTGCTGCCAACGTCATCCAGCAACCGTTGTAATAATTGTTGACCAAAGCCTCGCCCTTGATAGTCAGGATCAATTGCGATATCCAGCAACTCCGCCTCTCCCGCTATCTGAGTGACAACGGCAAAACCAATCAAGGTGCCACCCAGCTCCAGTCGCCACACCACATGCTCTTTACTCAGGTAGCGTAACATCACCTCACGACTCCAGGGATGAGACTGGCAACGCTGCTCAATGGCCATAACCGCTTCCAGATCATCCGGGCCAGCTGAGACAAGACAGGCGCCATGACTATTCATTGTTGCTCCATGGGCAGATTTAATAATGCCAACCACAATTGTTTTTTCCGTTCGGCACAACTCATCACGGTAACGACGTCATCGTCCTGATAACAGCCAGGCACCTGAATTCGCGTCAGCCACTGCCGGGTATTACTGCCAAAACCAATAACATGGCGGCCGCCATGATGTACAAAAAATTGCCATTGCGCCCGTAATGCCTGTTCAGCTACCGCACTGCTCTGGTCTTCCTGGCCATGTTCGATAAAGGGCCAGCGAAAAGAAAGCGGACTGCCTTGCTCAGGCGACCACTTCATGCCAATCCCTACTTGCCAGGCAAACGCTTGCAGCGCCGGAAGCTGTTCCTGACGGTCACAGACCCAGATTGTGCCATTACCCGTCGCGATAAAATGTAACTCAAAACGAGGCGGTGTCAGATCAGCGACTACCTGTGGTGGTTCAGCTACCGCTGTTTCTGGTTTAACCAGTGAATCAGGAGGAGAGGTTGGCAAGTCAGTCAAAGCGGTGGCTGCTGGCGCAACAGAATCACGATTACTGACGACCGCAGCATCCACCGCCACACGTGTCGTGGTGTTGCCGCGATGATCCAGCAGTTCGGCAGCAAAGTGCCCACCTTCCGGGTGATCTTCCGCATTCCGGTAATTGGGCAAGTGGTCCACTGGCAGTTCACTACCATGTGGGCCATGTTGCTCACCAAGCCAGGGCAATAACTGACTTGGGGCGGCATGGGGAAGTTCATCTCTGGGTACCCAGACCGGAATCCCCATCGCTTTCAAATACTGACAGCGTACCGCTTCACGCATGAGAATCAGACACCGTCAGTTTGCGGATGTTGACGATCCAGTCCAGAGAAGAGCAAATTCAGTGCGTGAATATAGGCCTTGGCCGAAGCGACAACGATATCGGTATCGGCACCGCTACCATTAACAATACGGCCACCTTTTTCCAGGCGAACGGTGACTTCACCCTGGGAATCTGTCCCCTTGGTAATATTATTCACAGAGTACAACAGCAAATTGGCCCCGGACTCCACCACTTGTTCAATGGCTTTCAAGGCAGCATCCACTGGACCAGAACCTTCACTGGTACTGGAGTGTTCAATACCCTCCCGACTGACGACCAGAGACGTAACCGGCGTAGTACCTGTCGCGGAGCGGCTTTCCAGAGTTACCAGTTTGTAGATATCCGGTGCAGCATCCGCTGCCGCTTCGCTTACCAGTGCTTGCAAATCTTCGTCGAAAATTTCGTGTTTTTTATCCGCCAGATCTTTAAAACGGACAAAGGCCTCATTAAACGCCACATCCGAATCAAAGTTGATCCCCAGTTCTTCAAGACGACTGCGGAAAGCGGCACGGCCAGAATGTTTGCCCATAACCATTTTATTGGCACCCCAACCGACGTCTTCTGCTTTCATGATTTCATAGGTTTCACGATGCTTGAGAACGCCATCCTGGTGAATGCCCGACTCATGCGCAAATGCATTGGCGCCCACAATAGCTTTGTTCGGCTGTACCGGGAAACCCGTGATAGATGAGACCAAACGGGAAGTCGGTACAATATGGCTGGTATCCAGACCGGTAGTGATATTAAACAGGTCCTGACGGGTACGGGTCGCCATAACGATTTCTTCCAGAGCCGCGTTACCTGCACGCTCACCCAGACCATTGATTGTGCACTCTACCTGGCGAGCACCATTGGCAACTGCAGCCAACGAGTTGGCAACCGCCAAACCCAGGTCGTTGTGACAATGCACGGAAAAGATCGCCTTGTCGGCGTTGGGAATACGCTGCAGCAAGGTCTTGATGGTAGCGCCGAATTCTTCAGGAATTGCATAACCAACCGTGTCTGGAATATTGATCGTACGTGCACCAGCATTAATGGCGGCCTCAATAATCCGGCAGAGAAAGTCGATCCCGGAACGCCCGGCATCTTCACAGGAGAACTCAACATCAGCTACCAGATTACGGGCTTTTTTCACCGCATATACGGCCTGCTCTACCACCTGGTCAGGCTGCATACGCAGCTTGTACTGCATATGAATGGGGGATGTTGCAATAAACGTGTGGATACGGGCACGCTCTGCTTTTTGTAGCGAAGCCGCGGCCCGTTCAATATCGTTATCTATCGCGCGGGCCAGGCTGCAAACAGTGCTTTCACGCACGGCCTGGGCAACCGCTTCTATTGAGGCAAAGTCTCCTAGGCTGGCGGCCGCAAAACCTGCTTCGATGACATCCACTCGCATTTTTTCCAGCGCTTTGCCGATGCGGACCTTTTCTTCTTTGGTCATGGACGCGCCGGGGCTCTGCTCGCCATCGCGCATAGTAGTATCAAATATGACCAAACGATCTGGCTGACTCATGGAAATCTCCCGAATAGGTACAACGTAACGGATCATTATACGATGCTATCGTACCTTCCGCACAGCCCAACCGTCGGTATCCGTTACCGGCTCAGTCCCGGGTTATTTATTCTCAGCGTCCGCCCTTGCTTTCTCACAGGCATA
>NZ_JAUYVV010000011.1:0-112420 GCF_030689165.1 Oceanobacter sp. 4_MG-2023
TTTGAAAAACTGGCTATCAAAAACTCGGAGCACTACGCCACGAGCCGCATGGAGCTGCGACCCATGTCTGTTATCGTGGGCGATACAGAGGGCAACGTATGCAAGTAGGCCGCTGCCCAAACTGCCATCACCGCCTCAGCCTGGAACAAATTTGCCAAGATGAGGCCGGGCATGAACTGACCAAATTACTATTTCAATACGATGCTCCTACCCGCACAGCATTGACGGCATACCTCGGTTTATTTCGCAGTACCAGCCGCGACCTCTCAAACGACCGAGCATTAAAGCTCTTGAATGAAGTATTAGTTTTGGAAGCACCACAATGGCTACTGCCAGCACTACAAGACACCGTAGAAAGTATTCGCACAAAACGCGAAACCGGCCAGGTAAAACCGCTAAGCAATCACAACTACCTGAAGCGAGTGCTGGAAAGTACCGTTGCCAATGGTGTGGGGAAAATTGAACAGCGCGCAATGCGAACAGCGGACTCAAACTACCTATCCAGCGCCGCATCCTTCGATCGACTCAACGACACAACCTGGTAAAAGAAAAACAGGAGCACACTATGAAAAACGACGACAACCACGACCTGTTTGAAAACGACCATGACATGCTAGAACAAGCATTACAACGCTTGGATAACTTGCCCCAAGGTGACGATGCCGCCAAACATGCTTGGCCCAAATTACTGATAGAACTAGTCGACGTTATGGCCAGCGAACTGAAACGCATGGGAGAAACAGACGGGCAAGCACTAAAAAAAGCCCGCCGTCTGGTGGCTCATCAGGCCAACTACTTTGGCGGTCGCATGGTCTACCTCCCCAACGCTGAGCGGCTCAAATTGGCCCTGCGTGATATGGATATTTACAGCCAGTACAAAGGAGGAAACAGCCGAGAGTTATCGGAAAAATTTGGATTAACCCAGCAGCAAGTATGTTCAATTGTCAGCAAGCAACACGGGTTGCACCGGAAGCGGGTACAGCCGGGATTGTTTTGACATTAAGTAAAACAAGTATCGCCACCATCTAACGTTATCCGAGTGATGTGCGGTCAACTATGGCGGTGGTTCCATCATTTTATTGCCATCCTTTGGCTGGATTATTCTGACAACTCAGACAGTTCGAATCTCTGCCTGTTTAATTCATCTTGCACTGACTCAATCCTGAGTTTGTATTGCTCTGTTACTGACTGCATTTCAGTCGCCAGACTTTGCCTATAAGTTGCACCTGCAAGATTGTTGTTGGCATAATTTTGTTTCTTCTTCAGCTTGGCTAGTTCACTGTCCATCT
Source organism: Oceanobacter sp. 4_MG-2023 (assembly GCF_030689165.1). Lineage (NCBI taxonomy): Bacteria > Pseudomonadati > Pseudomonadota > Gammaproteobacteria > Oceanospirillales > Oceanospirillaceae > Oceanobacter > Oceanobacter sp. 4_MG-2023. The sequence continues at coordinate 1,290 of NZ_JAUYVV010000011.1, forward strand.
GCCCCTGAAGACCCTCCAGCTCACGCTCACTTTTCTTGATGGATCGTTCGAGTTCATAGCGACGGTTACTGATGCGCATGGATTGATAGCTTGGATTATCTGTCGATAGACGAGCATTAGCTGTTGAAGCAACGCCATCACTAACTTTGTATGTTTTTACTTCAGACTTTTGGTTAGCAGCGCATGGCTCACTGCTGAACGTCTTATGACCCCGAGCATCGGTACAAACATGGTAAGACCCTGAACCAGCAAAGGCTTGACTGGACAGCATAATAACAAGCAAGAAGATAAGGAATTTCATATCGTCATCCATGATCAATAGAGGAATAACAGCTTAAGCCAGGAAGTGTAAAGAAGGAAGGTTTGACAACAGAAAAGAAGAAAATCAAGCTTGACAAGATCAACAAAAAATGATATAAGATGATACTCCTTTTTGGAGTGAGACACGCATCGCTTGCAGAGAGACACTCCAAAAAGGAGTATCGGACGACGACGACCATAAAGCTTCTCCTTTGTCAAGTGAATATTCTGATCTCAAAGATACAGATATGTTATTTATAAAATCATTATTAGGGATTGTTTTTTTCATATCCTCAAACCTCTTATGGATGTTAATACAAGAAAATATTATACCATATTTTTTTGATTGGTTAAGTATTTTTCAATAATATAGCGGGGGATTTTTTAGTTTAGCGTCCAGTTTTTTATTTCTAGGATTTGATTTTCACACCCCCCATTATCCATTAAAAAATCATAAACACTATCACCTTGCGGCTTCAAAAAACTATATTCTTCATTTTCAGACTGTGATTTTTGAGGCTCGTGAATAATACCGTCGATTATTTTCTCAAGATACTCCAATACATCTTTATAAATTTCGACTCTCTGCGCCCACTCTAAACAAGAGATCCCTTTTACTATATCATGTCTATCCAAAATATCATTCAACCTATCCAAATAGAAACAAACATCACGAATCATATGTAACGACATTGAAATAAAATTACATATATCCGCCCATTGCTCATACGTAACAAAAAATCTACTATGAGCAGGAAAACAACTTGGTATTTCAATTATTTCTTTATACATAAATTTTGAATTATCCAAAATTATATTATTAAAACTATTTGATCGATTTTCAAAAAAGTAGAACTTGTAGCTGCTAAAATTAGCCCAGTCCTTTCCTTTTGAGTCAAGAATTTCATATATGTTTTTTAACGATATCAAGTCCTTCTATAATTCAAGGTTCTTACGCTCAGTCTCCGCCATACCCTGCTGCACACGTTTTGTCTCAGCTAATTCTTCTCGAGTCATCGCTAATTCATCTGAACTAATTTTTAAAGCTTCACTATTTTGCTTAAGTGTTTCGATTAAAAGAATGAGGCCGGCTACACCAACAATAGGATTAAGAATCCCACCAAAAAAATCACCCAGCGCGCCCCAATCACCTGAATCCAATGATGGGAGATATTGCCCTCCTCTCATAACGAAATTGATAGAATAAGACCCTACAAGAAAAAAGGCAATAACAATTATTGCCAAAAGCATATAATTCTGATGAGAAAACCATTTTCTATTTTTTAACATACAATATCTAACGCCTCTAAAATAATTATATCCGAATAAATATAAAAATTAATTTTATTTCAAGCACTGCCCATTCTACTTTGTTTAATTCTATTTAATCCCACACAGTAACCTCTGTGTTTAACCTATCGCCTATTGCTGTTCCATATTTTACAGACAGACCAAAACTAGGAGCGTGTAATGGGGATTCGTCGAAAACTCTCACACATAAACACCATAATCATTCACTGCGCGGACGTTCCCAACGGCCGCGCCAACACTATTGAAGATGTGGACGCATGGCATCGCCAGCGCGGATTCTCCCGTGATATCAGTATTGCCCCAAAGCATCAACCCCAACTGACCGCAGTCGGTTACCACTTTGTCATCGAAGTGGATGGCTGCATCCGACCAGGCCGACCACTGCACGAGACCGGTGCACATGTTTCCGGCCACAACCTCAATAGTATTGGTATTTGTCTGATTGGCCGTGATCAGTTTACCCAAGAGCAATGGAGTGCACTACGCGCCCTGGTACTAATGCTGCTCCACCCCGGCAACGGCCTGATGATCACGCAAGTGAACGGCCATTACGAATATTCCAGTAAAACCTGCCCAGGCTTCGATGTCATTGAATGGGCCAGCAACAATTATCAACCCATTATGGGAAATATTCTGGAGGTCCAATGAACTGGTTATTCACAATTGCCAAACCACTGCTATCGGCCGTGACGAAAGACCTGATCATTGATACCGCACAAGCCGTACTGGGCCGTGTCCAGTGGGCTGTGGTGCTTGAGCGCTTACTGACTCGACTGACCATCAATGGCCTGCGCTGGATTCAGCGGCTCAGCACCAACGATATCGTGGATGAAACCGTCGACTTGATCGCATCCATGCTCGAACAGCAACGCCTGGCAAAAGCCAAGGAATACCAACTCACTCTCGACAAACGCCCCACTAGCCTGACGAAGAGCAACAAGAGCCTGACGAAGAGCAACAAGGACTTGTGATGACAGACCCACTCGATGCCGCCAAAGAGATTGAAGTATTACAGCGCGAACAGGCGCTTGCCAATCATCTTTCACGGCAGGTGCCAGAACCCGAACAATGGATTCAGGATGGTATTGTCATGTGCATCGACTGCGCCTGTGAAATCTCTCCAAAGCGCTTGGCCGCCAAACCCCATGCAGCCCGATGTATTGACTGCCAAGCCCTTCATGAACTTCAGGATCACTGCTGATGGAAACACTCGACTACAAGGCACTGGGTTTCTGGTTACAAGCCATACAGGCATTGATCACCGGTGCGGTGTTTTTGTACGTCTGGTTAACCAACCGCCAGAAAGCCAACACCTCTGCGATCAAAGAACTGCGTGAAGAATTGACCCGTTCCATTAACGACATGGATGACCGTGTGATCCGTGTAGAAAAAGACATCGAGCACCTGCCAACACACAGTGACATGGCAGGCCTGCATGCACGTGTGAACGATGCGAACGACTCAATCAAGTCCATGAGTGGCGAGTTAAAGCAAATGAATCACACCCTACAATTGATCAACGACCACCTTCTTAACAACCGGGGGCACTGATGGCCTATCAGGATCTGCTGAACCAAGATCAACGCTTGGTTATTCTGCGCAGTCTGACTGACGTGAACGGCACTGCGAATGACTCTATCATCAATAAAATGCTGGATGCCTATGGCCATCGGCTCAGCCGTGACCAGGTGAAAACCCACCTTTATTGGCTCAGTGAACAGGGTTTGATCGACATTGAATCAGTGCTGTCAACCGACGTAGCCACAATCACCAGCCGTGGTGTCGACGTTGCCCAGGGCCGCGCGCGGGTGCCCGGTATTGGTCAGCCACGGCCTGGAGTATGAAATGGCAAAAGAACGGTTAACCCGTGGCCGCCCCAGCAAAATTGAACAATTGCCGGAGCAAGTAAAATGTTTTCTGGATGCCGCTTTACGTGACAATGGTACTAGCCAAGCTGAGATATTAGCCGAGGTTAATAAACAGCTAGACACCCTCGGCGAAGACGCCATCAGCCGCAGCGGCCTCAATCGTTACGCCACCCAAATGGAACGCATCGGCAAAAAAATGCGCGAAACAAATGCCGTCGCCGATGCTTGGGTATCCCGTTTGGGCAACAAACCCACAGGGCAAGTGGGCAACCTACTGATTCAGATGACCCGCTCAATGGCGTTTGACCTAGCCCTATCCGCACAAGAACAGGAAAACGAAGATGGTGAACAAGAGCCACCATCTCTAGGAATGCTGAAAGATCTTGCCCTCACCATCCAACGGCTGGAAAAAGCCAGCATGGACAGCCTCAAGCGAGAGAAAGAGATCCGCAAAGCCTTCGCGGAAGAAGCCGCCAAAGCGGCAGAAAAAGTCGCCACCGCCGCTGGTCTGACCCGTGAGGCAGTGACGATCATCAAAAACGATATTCTGGGGATTGCGTGATGAACGCCCACGCCTTTATCCCCTACGATGATAACGAGCTGCTACTGGGCTATCAGAAGCGCTGGATCGGCGACGAATCGCCGCTAAAAATTGCTGAAAAATCCCGCCGAACCGGTATCACCTGGGCCGAAGCTGCAGATGCCACGTTAACTGCCAGTGCTGCCAAGTCCGCCGGAGGCACCAACCATTTTTACGTTGGTTCTAACAAAGAAATGGCCCGCGAGTTTATCGACGCCGTGGCCATGTGGGCCACGGCTTTTAACAAAGCCGCTGGAGAAATTCAGGAAGAACTGTTCATTGACGATGGCCAGGAAGGCAAAGAGATTCTGACATTCGTGGTGTACTTTGCCAGCGGCTTTAAAGTACAGGCGCTGTCCAGCAACCCATCCAACCTGCGGGGTATGCAAGGCAACGTCACGATTGACGAGGCCGCTTTCCACGACCGTTTGGCAGAGGTACTTAAAGCCGCGCTGGCACTCACTATGTGGGGTGCCAAGGTCCGGCTGATCAGCACTCATAACGGCGTTGAAAACCTCTTTAACGAGCTGATCAACGATAGCCGTGCAGGCAAAAAACGCTACAGCGTCCACCGCATTACCTTGGACGACGCCTGCCATGAAGGGCTGTACCAGCGTATTTGCCAGCGCTTGGGCAAGACATGGAATCAAGCCGAAGAAGATCGGTGGAAAGCTGACCTGCTGCGAGATACCGCCAGCGAAGAAGACGCCCTGGAAGAATACTTCTGCGTACCCAAGCAGTCCGGTGGCACCTATATCAAGCGGGTATATGTCCAACAAGCCATGCAGCCTAATATTCCCATTTTACGAGTTCAATCCCCAGCAGGTTTTGAAACCTGGAGCGATGGTCGTCGTTCAGACTGGATCAATGACTGGTGCCAGGATGAGCTAACATTCTTACTGTCAGAACTGCCCGACACCAACCACTGTTTTGGCGAAGACTTTGCTCGCAAAGGTGACCTCTCGGTATTTGCGCCATTAACCATCAATACCGATTTGACCAAGCGAATACCATGGCTGATTGAGTTATGGAACCTGACCTACGAGGCCCAACGCCAGATTCTGTTCTTTTTACTGGACGGCTTACCACGCTTTCAAGCCGGAGCCTTCGACGCTACAGGCAATGGCGGCTATTTAGCAGAAGCCGCCGCGCTGCGTTATGGTCAGGATTCCATTGACCAAGTAATGCTGAGCGATCCTTGGTACCGAGAATGGATGCCCAAATTAAAAGCTGAATTTGAAGACGGCAACCTGATCATCCCCCAGCACCAGGACATGCTAGACGACCTCAACAAAATCAAGGTAGTCAACGGCATCCCAAAAATAGATAAAGGTCGCGATCAGAAAGGTGGAGGCAAAACCCGTCATGGCGATGCCGCCGTTGCGTTAGTCATGGCCGTCCGCGCCAGCTGGATGGAAGGCGCTGCTATCGACTTCACCCCAATGCCATCAAAACAAGACCGCTGGTCGCCCTCTGTGGAAAACGTAGAAGACCAGCCAGACAACCCACTCACGATAAAAGGAGCCTGGTAATGCTAAAAGACCTGTTTGGCCGGGCCGTTAAAACCCTCGGTTTTGCCACACCACAGACTGGTGACGCCAGCGTTGGCCATCTCAAACGCGAATGGGACGAACACCCATCCAATGGTCTTACCCCCACACGGCTGGCCGCCTTGATGCGCGAAGCCGAACAAGGCAATTTAATGGCTCAATGTGCACTAGCCGAAGACATTGAAGAAAAAGACGCCCACGTATTCAGCGAACTGCAAAAGCGCCGCCGCGCTACCTTGAGTATTGAATTTCAAGTGGTACCACCAAACAACGCCAATGCCACTGAAAAAGCCGATGCCGCCCAAATTCAACAATGGCTAGAAAGCTTCACCTGGTTAGACGACATGCGTTTTGACCTGACCGACGCCATCCTGAAAGTATTCAGCTGCTGCGAACTGGATTGGCAGCGCAACGGTAACCTGTGGCTACCCGACGGTTACATTCACCAACCAGCAACTTGGTTTCAAGCCCACCCCGACAACCACAACCAACTGCGCCTACGAGATACCACCTCGGGAGGGCAAGCACTACAACCCTTTGGTTGGGTAAGCCATATAGCCAAATCCAAAAGCGGCTACTTGGCTCGTGCCGGTCTGGTACGGATATTGGCCTGGCCCTATCTGTTCAAAAACTACAGCGTCCGGGATCTTGCCGAATTTCTGGAAATCTATGGACTACCGTTACGGCTGGGCAAATACCCCAACGGCGCTAGCAAGCAAGAAAAAGCCAAACTGCTACAAGCCGTAATGAGCATCGGTCACAACGCCGGAGGCATTGTTCCACGAGGTATGGACATAGAGTTTCAAGAAGCCGCCAAATGCAGCAGCGACCCATATCAAGCCATGATCGCTTGGGCTGAGCGCAGCCAGTCTAAAGCCATATTGGGGGGCACATTGACCAGTGGTACCGGCGACGGCACTAACACCAATGCCCTCGGCAAAATTCACAACGAAGTGCGGGAAGAACTGCGCGACGCCGACTTGAAACAGCTAGCCGCTACACTCACCCGTGACCTAGTGTTCCCCTTATATGCCTTAAACTGCAAAAGTTATCGTGACCCCAAGCGCCACCCTCGGTTGGAATTCGACGTCACCGAAGGAGAAGATCTCACTCTGTACGCCGAGGCTTTGCCTAAACTGGTCGGTATGGGCATGACCATTCCCACCGCTTGGGCTCACGACAAACTACAAATTCCAGAGCCTGAGGAAAATGAACCTGTTTTGTCCGCCACCGAAGTCAGCGGCAATACCCAGGCCGCTTTAACTTTGCAACCAGCGATACGGCCACCACAAGGAGCCGGACTGGCAGTATTGCGCCAGCAGGCTGAGCCGGAAGAACAAGCATTGGACAATCTGTTAGCCAGCCTGGCCAGCGACCAGCTTAACCAACAAATGAAAGCGCTTTTATCGCCTCTGCTGGAAACCCTAGCTACCGATCCCGCCGGGGCCGAAGCCAAACTGGCCGAGTTATACCCAGATATGGACGACCTCCAAATAGAAGAAACTCTGGCGCGCATAATGTTTGTGGGGGATATATGGGGCCGTTTGCATGCCAACCAGTAATATGGCCACCATTGATCTGGGGTATGCCATCAGCCTTCCACCAGCCGATGCCATCGCCTACTTTGAATCCAAAGGCTACGCCATCGGCTGGAACTGGCAAGACGTCTGGCAAGAAAAGCACGCTCAGGCATTTACCACCGCTAAAGTGGCCCGCCTGGATATTTTACAAACCCTGCGCGATGGCATTTTAAAGGTATTAAAAGAAGGATTAACCGAGCAGAGCTTTGTCCGAGCAGTCACCCCTGAACTGAAAAAAGCCGGATGGTGGGGCGTCAAATACGTTACTGATAACCAGGGCAACACCGAAGTCGTTCAAGAAGGCAGCCCCCACCGGCTGAAAACCATTTATCGCACCAATTTGCAAACCAGTTACCAGGCAGGACGTTACCAACAACAGCTGGACAACGCCAAAGACCGTCCCTACTGGCAATACATAGCCATACGCGACAGCCGTACCCGCCCAGGCCATCGTAAATTTCACGGCAAGGTATTCCGCTGCGACGACCCTATCTGGCAATGGCTATATCCGCCAAACGACTGGGGCTGCCGCTGCCGGGTACGGGCCTTAACCGCCAAACAGGTCGAACAAATGGGCCTGACGGTAGACAGCAGCGAAGGCCATTTGATTACCGAACATATTGATGTCGGCACCAACCCGCGCACCGGCGAGGTTTTCGAGCAACAGCGCACCCGCTACGACGACGGTAAAACCAAGCTGACGCCGGGCGCTGGCTGGTCGTATAACGTAGGGCAAGCCGCCAACCAGTGGCAAGAACAACTGCTACGCCAGGCACAACAAAAGCTGGACGCCCTGCCGCTAACCTTTAGTGTACAGCTGCGGCGGTTGTTCGCTAATTCCCTGGGCTGATTGAAAGTGTTGTTCCTCAAACTGATTAGAGCCAGCCAATGATCACCATCTCAGTCACCAACAACAGCACCCAAGTGCTGGATGTAATAAACCAACTACAGCAGCGCGTGCAGGATACCGCCCCGGTCATGCGAAAAATTGCAGGCATTATGGCAGACCAGGTAGAACAGGCATTTGCCGATGAAGCCGACCCTGCCACCGGAAAAAAATGGCGAACCTTCAGCCCCAGCTATTTACAACGTAACCCCAAACGCAGCGGCGGCCAGTTATTACAAGACAGCGGCCAACTGGCCAGCTCCATCCAAAACGAATACGGGCCAGACTACGCCGCCGTCGGCACCAACAAGATCTACGCCGCCATCCACCAGTTTGGTGGACTGCCCGGAATGAAACCCGGCCCGGCAGCTATACCGGCACGGCCATACCTTGGCCTGAGCCCGGAAGGCGAACAGGAGATTATCGAGATAGTGCTGGGGTATCTGGGAGGCGGACTGTAAGGGGCGACAAGGCGCGCAAGCGGCGGAGGGCGGCAACGGGGCGGATAGTTACAGAAAAAGGATTGTGTGAGGATTTAAAGGGGGGTTAAATGGCGTGATTATTATCAACAATAAGGAAGTTGAAAATGTCGACCTCCCAATCTGTCGCAGATGCCCCGCCTAAAACTAGTTTCAAGGTCGTATTCGACGGCGCTGAATATGAAAATCATGAAATTCAAATCTTTACCTTTGCCAGAGCTCTGAGCGCGCTTGGAGAGGTATTGTACGAGGCCAATGAAGAGGTTAACGGTAGCAGGGACTCCATTGATGTGAAGGTTAACGCGAAATTCATAGAAGGCTCTTTTGGCTTTGAAGTGGATGTCTTTCAATTGGTCTCGGATGCCAAGAACATCGTTGAAATGATTGGATTCCTGAAAGGAGGCGCAGCAGCTGGCAGCCTTGGTGGCTTGCTTGGATTGCTGGATTGGCTAAAAGGAGAGAAAGTCGAATCAGTATCGGACACAGATGATGGAACCGAAATCAAGACGTCATCAGGCCGTACCAGATCATTTCCTAAACGGCTTACAAAACTGGCAATTAACAAAAAAATCCGAGGTGGTCTAGAAGGGCTCATTCGTGCCCCGCTGCAATCCAAAGGAACTACAGTCGTCAAATTTCAGTCTACAGTTGATAGCGCTGACGAAACGGAGATTTCTAAAGAAAAGTCTCTGTCCTACGTGTCAATCAAACGAAACGAGCTTGCAGAAGAGGACTATTCTGCGGTTGAATCGCGCGTCAAATTCACCGCTACCAACGTCAAAAAGAAAACTGGATGGAAGATTGACCACAAAGATGGTGATCTAACGGTGAAAATGGAAGATGATCTGTTCATTGAGCGGCTAAAGAGCTCAGAAGAGACTCAACTATATGGAAAAGAGTTTCTCGTTCTTCTTGGCACAAGAGTCAAAACTCAGGCTGGCACCAAGACTACTACTTACGAAATCGAGCGGGTCTATTACGAGGTCTGATCAGCATGAACGGGGGAGTTAAGAATGATCGATTTAATTTACATACTCTCTTGGCTGATTGTCCTGACAGTCTCATTCGTTACGTGCTACAAGCTGGTTAAGTGTTCACTGACTTACTTCTTTGGCACGTGGTATGAATTCAAGATTAAGGATTCTCAGGGAAGATGGGTCAAAGTTCGAAAACGTCTCAAAACTGATGCAGAGTTGGATGCTTGGATTCTGGAAAATTATGGAACACGCAAGGAGATAAACCTTGAGTGATAACTCTAGCATTGCAGTTCCTAAAGATTCAGCCGGATGGAAAGTCACGCTGGCAACAGCAATCTCTGCTGTAGGTTCGTACGTTCTCGTTGGATTGGATGACTCCATAGATTGGCAAAAAGTTGTACCTGTCGTTTCTCCTGTTATCGGAGTTCTACTAGCTGAGGCTTTAGTTCGCTTTCATACCTCGCATTTCGCAACCAATCCAGAAAGTGAAAATTTGCGAAGACGTATTAGAAAACGAATGAAAAACATAGCTAAGCAACTTGCTGATAAGAACATTGATGATCAGACCAAACAAAAATTAAAGGAAAAGTACAACGCGGATGCCTTGGCACTCGCTGACCTTTAAAACGCTTTAATCCCAACCCTCTCGCGCGTGGCCTGATCATGGCCACATGCAAACACCAACGAACATCTCACCCCGGATTGCCATTGCGGCCCTGGCCGCAGCAGGCAATCAGCCATCAATCCAATCGCTGGGTCTGGCGGTTTGCAGCGCGCTGATCGATAGCCCGGCATCCGGGGTCAGCCCCGGTTCAGATGGCCTGTACCGCATCCAACTGCTACCCGATGGCTATTTTGGCGCGCCGGATGGTCGCCCAAATGACGTACCTGGTGGCCAATGGTTGCTGGACGACATTGCCTGGGCGTCACTGAAAGCGAACGCCAGCCAGCGCACTAACCAGTACGTGGTGGATTACGAACACCAAACCCTCTATGCCGCCGAATCCGGCCATGCTGCCCCGGCCTCCGGCTGGATCGATCCTTCTTCTATTACCTACGAACCGGGCCGGGGCCTGTTTGCTCTGGCGCGCTGGACGCCCCGCGCCCGCGATTTCATCCAGGGCGAGGAATACAAGTTTATTAGCAGTGTGTTCGCCTACGACAAGATGACCGGTCGCCCGGTCAAGCTGCTGCATGTCGCGCTAACCAACGATCCCGCCCTCGATGGCATGGACGCCATCGCCGCGCTCTCCAACCGATATGGACATGCCGGGCAGGATGCCCACCCCTTTCTCCCTGACACGACCCCCAAAGGTGCCCACATGAACGAAGAACTCCGCGCCCTGCTGAAAACGCTGGGCATTGAGGTTGAACCTGGCGATCTCTCCGATGCCGCGCTGACCGCGCACTGTAAAACCGCCAATACCGCCTTGGCAGCGCTGAGCGCCAAGGCCAACAAGGCGTCTGAGCTGGAAACCGGCCTGGCCGCGCTGAAAGCACAGAAAACCGGAGAAGTGAACCTGTCACAGTACGTCCCGCGCCAAACCTACGATGCCGCTGTCACCGAGCTGGCTGCCCTGCGTGCTGAGAATGGCGTGCTGACGATTGACCAGGTCATTGCTGATGCAGCCAATGACGGCAAGATCATGGCCGCCGAAACCAACTACCTGCAAGCCTTTGGCAAACAACAAGGCGTCACTGCCCTGAAATCCATGCTGGCCCAGCGCCCGGCCATTGCCGCCTTGAAAGTCCAACAAGCTGGTGACAAAACGCCGCCTGAACCCAACACCGGTACGGCAGCCTTGACCGCCGATGAAAAACTGGTCGCCGATCAGCTGGGTATTTCCCACGCCGACTTTCTGAAAGCAAAAGCTGAGGAGAACCACTAATGGCTATGATCACCACCACCCTGCTCAATAGTTTGCGCACGGCATTTCGTTCGGATTTCCAGAACGCCCTGCAAACCGTTGATCCGCAATACACCCAGGTCGCGACCCTGGTGCCCAGTACCACAAAATCCAATACATACGGCTGGCTGGGTGCAATGCCAGGATTCCGCGAATGGGTTGGCGATCGTGTGATGAATTCCATCACAGAACACGGTTACAGCATCACCAACAAGACCTTTGAAAGCTCCATTGCCGTCAACCGCGACGATATCGAAGACGACAACCTGGGCATCTACAAGCCCATGGTGCAGGAGCTGGCCCGCGAAGGGATGGAGTTCCCGGACGAACTGGTATTCGCTCTGCTGACAAATGGCTGGGCCGCCACCTGTTACGACGGTCAGTATTTCTTCGATACCGATCATCCTGTGAATGATTCGCACGATGGCACCGGCACCGATGCCTCGGTCTCCAACGTGCAGGTCAACGGCTCCTATACCGGTGAACCCTGGTATTTGCTGGATACCAGCCGCGCCATCAAACCGTTGATTTGGCAGAACCGCCGCAACCTGAACCTGACCACTCTGTTCAATCCGGACGATCCGGCGGTGTTTACCAGCAACGAGTTCCAGTTCGGTGCCGACCTACGCGGTAACGCCGGTTTCGGATTCTGGCAAATGGCCTACGGCGTTAAAGACGACCTCAACGCCGCCAACCTGTGGGCCGCCTGGTCAGCCATGCGCGGCTTTACCCGTGATGGTGGCAAGAAGCTGAAGATCAAGCCGACCCTGCTGGTCGTGCCCGCCAGCCTGGAAGAAGCCGCCACCAAACTGCTGGAGCGTGACTTGCTGGTTGAAAACGGTGCTGCCGTAAACAACGAACTGAAAGGCAAGGTCAAGCTGCTGGTCGCTGACGCCCTGTAACCATCATGCCGGGCTTGCCCCGGCATCCATCGGAATTCCGCCCGGAATGATCTTCAACCACAATTAAAGAGGCAATACATGACCGATAAAACCCCGGTTAAAAAGCCCGTTCAGGGTAAAACCATCCCGGCTCTGGTAGTCAGTACTGCTCGCGGCATCAGCCGGTTCCGCCGCGCTGGTTTTGGCTTCAACGAAACCGGCACCATCATCCCGCTAGACACACTGAGCGACGATCAGGCCAAGGCCCTTCGCAACGATCCGGCGCTGATCGCCAAAGAGGCGGACATCAGCCCAGAGGATGCCGCCATGCTGCTAGGTGACAAGACACCAAACGGTGACGCCTGATGTACTGCACCCAGCAAGATCTGGTCGCCCGGTTTGGAGAACCGGAACTGACCCAGCTCACCGATTTTACCAACACCGGCAATCCTGACAGCGCCATGGTAACCATTGCTATTGACGATGCCAGCAACGAAATAGACACCTATCTCAGTAGTCGCTACGAGTTGCCATTAGCCGATACCCCTGCTGTTCTAACAGCCGTCTGCGCCGATATGGCTCGCTACTATTTATATGGCTCCGGCGTACCGGAATACGTAGCAGACCGTTACAAGGCACGGGTGGACTATTTGTCTCGGGTTGCCAAAGGTACCGCCTCATTACCATTGCCAGAAACCAGCGAACCTATATCAGACGATCTGGACGGCATTGAACTATCTAACCAAGGTCACGACTGGGTGCGCGGCACAGGAGGCTTTGGTGTTTGACAACATTGAATCCGAACTGAAAACCCGTCTGCAAGCCAAACTACCAGCTGGTACTCACGTTCTCACCACCACCGATCTGGCTGGTGCTACCGAAGCCAGCCAACCTACACCCGCCGTTCACTTGGTCTATCAAAACTACCGCGTCATTGAATCCCGCCCCGATGGCCGTGCTGCCCGTATTCAGCAAACCTGGTTAACCGTAATTGCTGTGCGTAATGTCCGAAATACCCGTTCAGGGGCCGCTGCCCGATCTGAAGCCACCGAGCTGGCTAGCCTGCTAGCACCGGCATTAATGGGCTTTAAACCCACTGGTGCGGCCAAACCACTTACTTTGGTAACCGCACCACAGGCAAGTTACAGCACCGGGCATCAATACCTACCGCTAGCGTTTGCCGTTGAAACCACACTAACCGCCAAGGCCTGATCACACAGGCTCAGGCCCGGAGTGATCATGACCAAAGCAAGCAATCCTCAACCTACCCAGAGCGTCACGCTTACCAAGGCCCATACCCATCAGGGCTGCACCTTCAAACCCGGTGATCAACTCAACGTTAGCCCCATCGCCGCCCTGTGGCTGTCAGACCATCAGGTGATTCAATCACTTTCATCTTTTGCATCCGATAATTCCATCACCACCACCCAAACCACCAGCAATATCACCGAACAGGAGAGCAAGTAATGACTCAACGTGTCGAAGTGTATAAACCGTATTTAGGTTCCGGCCAGGTGTATCTGAAACAGTTTGGTGTCACCGGCGCACCCAGTTACCCCATAGGCAATGTCAGTGAGTTGAAACTGACCATCGATGAAGATGTTCAGGAGCAAAAGGACTACACCCAACCCGGCGGTGGTACGCATGCGGAGGTCCGCCGTATCAATTCCGTTACAACGGCGATGACCTTACATGACCTCAATGCCGACAACTTAGCCTTGGCCACCAAAGGCACCACCACTGCTGTAAATAGCGGCACAGTGACCGATGAACCTCATACCGCCCACAAAGGTGCATTGCTGAGGCTGGCACACCCTGGTGCGGCTAGCGTTGTGGTTACCAGTGACCCATCGGATACAACCTACACTGAAGGGGCCGACTACGAGGTACGTGGCGAAGGTGTATTTATTCTGAGCACTGGGGCCATCGCCACCGCTATTGAAGAATTGAGCACTCCTGACGATGGCCTGCCATTACTGGTGACTTACAGTCATGGCGCTTACAACCAGGTTCAAGCACTGACCAACAGCACTAGCTACTGGGAAATTACTTTTGGAGGCATGAACGAAGCCGATGGTGATAAGCCATGTGTGGTGGATTTGTGGAAAGTAAACCTGGGCGCGACCAAAGAGTTGGGGTTGATTGGAGATTCTTTATCCAGTGTTGCTATGGAAGGCAAGCTGCTGAGTGATGGCAGTAAAGGCGCAGGCGTCAGCAAATTCTATCAAGTACAGCAGGTGTAAGCCGCTGTAACGGGAATGCATCACCAAACTGACCACACCTGCGAGCATTATCATGACGAGTAATTTGGAGGTCGCGTTAGCGCTGAAAATCGCGCAAACCGGCCTTGAAAATATCACTTCTTTGATCCGCCAAATGCACGACGCTGGGGCCGCGACCGACGACTTTGAAGAAGAAACTGCGAGTTTGTCTCAAACCATGCAAGAGACTGCCCGCAAACGCGAACTGATCGACCAATTCGTGACCTTGCGCCGCGCAACGGACGAGTCCAAAAACGCAATGGAAGCGGCCAAGGCCCGTACGCAAGAAATGGCTCTAGCACTCCGCAACACCGAAAACCCGACACAGCGCCAGCGCCAGGCTTTTGAGAATGCCCGACAAGCGGCACGGGATGCCGCTGATGCCTATCAAAACAACCGTCTGCGGTTGCAAAACCTGAGAGGTACACTCAACGAATCCGGTCTGAGTACCCGCACACTCAATCAGCACCAACGCGATTTGAACAATCAGACCCGTGCGCTCCAACAGCAATATGACGACCTCCGCCGCCGTGTGGAACAGGCCTCCAACGAGCTGGACCAAAACGCAGACAGCGCCAGACGAGCGGGGAGTGAGACCGACGACCTCGCCGACCAAGTTGCCCAGGCCCGCAACGCCTTTCTGGGATTTCTGGGTCTCGACCTGGGCGTCGACATGCTGCGCGACCTCAGCTACCTGGCCGACGGCTACTCAAACCTCACCAGCCGCATCAAACTCGCGGTCGGAGAAGGTGACGCCTTCCATCAAGGGCTAAGCGACGTCCGCACCACCGCCAACAACACCGGCACCGCGCTGGAATCCGTCGCGGGCTTATATACAAAACTCTACCGCGCCACGCGAGACCTGGGCACCAGCTAGGAAGACGTGGCCCAGCTGACCGATACCATCAGCAAATCCTTCATCGTATCCGGGGCCTCAGCGCAAGAAGCCGACGCATCCATCACCCAGCTGTCACAAGCCTTGGCCGCCGGCGTGCTGCGCGGCGATGAATTTAATAGCGTGATGGAACAGTCACCCAGGCTGTCCCAGGCACTATCCGCCAGCCTCGGCGTCACCACAGGCGAACTGAGGGGCATGGCAGAACAGGGCCAACTGACCACCGACATCGTCGTCAAGGCACTGAAAGAACAAGCCGCCGCTATCGACGACGAATTTAGCCAGATGCCCGCCACCGTCGGTGCCTCGGTCGAAAAATTGAAAAATGAGTGGCAAATATTCATCGGCGAACTGAACGAAACCAGCGGTGCCAGCGAACTGGCCGTCGATGCCATCAACGGCGTCGCCGATAGTCTGGGTACCATCGGAGACGTGGCCAGCGCTGCTGGCACCGCCGTCGCCGCTGCCATGCTCCTGAAAGTCGTCCCGGCCATGGCAGCCGCCACGACGGCGACAGGTCTCACAACGCTCGCCATGACCGCCCTGGGCAAAGCCATCCCCATCGCCGTCGTGGCCATGGCCATGGCCATCACCCAAGCGATCGACCTCACCAGCGCCTATAAAAAACTCAAAACCGCCACCACCGATCTGGCCGATGTAAACCAACAGCTGGCCGAATCCCAACAGGCGCTGTCTGATCGATACGCCGAAATCAGCCAGCAAACCGGCGTGCAAGTTAAAAACATGCGCGACCTCGAAGCTGCCCTGGCCGCGGGCACCATCAGAATTGATGAGCAAACCGCCAGCTACGTCAGCGCGGCCGAAGCGGCCCGGCTATTTCAGCAGCGCCAGACAGAAAGCACGACCGTCACCCGTGCAGCGGCAGCCGAAGCTGCCAAAATGTCCTACACTCAGGCGGAGCTGAGCACAGCCTATCAGACCGTGAATGAACAGCTGCAAACCGCCATCGATGACAACAGCCAGCTCGCCAGCGTCATGTCGGGCGAGGTAGTCACCGCCCTGAAACAGGGGGAAACCGGCATTGCCGCCCTGGCGGTCGCGCTACAAAATGCGGAACAGCAAGGAACGCTAACAACCGATCAAATCAATGACGGCCTGTCTGCCGCCCTAAAAGAACTGGCAGCCACCGATCGGAGCCAGTTTGGCGACCTGATCAAAACCGCGATGGAAAAAATAGAGGCCGGGGCAGAATCGGCGGGCGTCTCGGTTGAGCAGCTGCAAACCTTATTAGGCTCACTGCAAACCGCGGATCTGGAAAGTGCCTTCGAAACCCTGGGCATAACCAGTCAGGCATCGCTACAAAAAACCGCCGATGCAGCCAAAGCCGCGTTTGAAACCATCCGCACATCCGGCACCGCCAGCGTCTCCGACATCGATGCCGCGTTTATGGTCTATGCCGAAAAAGCCATCACTGCCAACGACGGCATTGTCGACTCAGAGCTGGAAATCCAAGCCGCACGACTGGGAATGACCGACCTGCTCGACGACCTGACCAGCAAACAAACCAAAGCGGGCAATGCCGGTAAAACCGCGGGCAAGCACATCGCCGATGGGGCCAAATCCGCTAAAACCGCCACCGCCGAACTGGCCGACGAAACCGCCAACAGCGCCCGCGACGTACAAGGCCTGACCAACGACCTGGGCGCGTGGTTCCGCGGAGTGCGTTCAGAGATGCAAACGCTCAGCGCCGAAGCGGGCGTCATGTTCGACAGCAAAATGGGCATCAACAGCGGCCCGATCCTGACAGAAATGGAAGCCATCGAAGCATCCATGGAAAGCGCTCGCGAGCAAATGGGCCGCATCGCACTAGACAGCCTCCAAGTATTCGATCCCACCGGCCTCAATAGCTGGAAAAACTCAGTCATCACCGCAAAAAACGAAACGATACTCGCCTACGGCCAACAAAAGTTGAAATTCCAGGACTACATGACCGCGCTGGAAGATGGCGAATCCATCAGTCAGCGACTTATCAACAGCGCTCGCAACGCCACTGGCAGCATGAGCCTGCTCGGTGCCGAAAACCTCAACACCCTGCGGTCCGCGCTGGCCAGTGCACAATCCCAGCTGGATCAAATGAGCGACTCCGCAACCAGCACCCTCACATCACTGCGCGAACAGCTCTACAGCCTGCAAGGCGACACCGAGGCCTATCAAGAATCCCAATACCTCACCCAAAAAGCCGACCTGCAAGCCGCGCTGGAAGAGGCTCAAGCAGCCAACAACACCGACGCCATTGCCGCTTATAAAGACTCGCTCAAAACGCTGGAAAAAATCCGTGCTGAGCAAAAATCCCAGACCGCCGCCGACACCGCCACCACTGCCAGCAGTACAACCAGCAGCAGCGCCGATACCACCACCGCCAGTACCAGCGCCTCCATAGAGACCGTCACCATAGAGTTGGGCAGTCGATCCGTAGAGGTACTGGCCAGCGATAAAGACGATTTGCTCGAAATGATTGAAGACGCCTACGAGAGAGGGGCCAGTCTATGATGCTCGACACCATCAGCCTGCCAGCGAATTTATACTGGTCGGGCGAAACCACGTTTAAACCCTGGGCCAGCTCGCAAGAGCGCGCCGTCTCCGGAGCACTGATCATCGATGTGCAGGCCCTCAGCTACGGCCAGCCCATCGTATTGACCGGAGCCTGGATTCATCGGGCAGACCTGGCCGCGCTGCAAGCGCTGGAATCCAGCCCCCTGACAAAACGCACCCTGACACTGAATGACAGCACCGTCCACACCGTCCTGATCGATCTGGCCAGCGGCGGAATCAGCGCCACACCGTTGGCCCCAGAAACCACCCCGACCGCCAGCACCCTGTACGAGCTAACCATCCACTTGATCACCGTAGAACCTGATCCGGAGTCCGAATAATGGCCATCACCGATGCCGATTTAAAACTGATGCGTGCCGAACGCAATACCGACAACGCCGACGGCGGTGGCATGATGACCGGCACGCCGCTGTCCGACGGCGATATCAACAACCTCTGGGATGACATCGACAGCACCGAACTCGCCCGCGGCGGGGTATCGATCCGCCGATTTTTCCCCAAAGTCGAAACCGCCAACACCGACAAACTGCTCGGCAGCCGCGTCGCCATCATCGAAGATGCCGCCGCCGATAACGTCAGCACACTGCTGTATAAAACCGGAGACCACTACGCCGAACGGGCGCAAATCCAAGCCGAGATTGAACGTTACGTCGTGATCGGCATCCAGTCCCCCCTGCGGCCAGTCGGCACCCAGCGCGAGGGTCAAAACGCCCTGGTACTGTACGCCGACCGGGCCGACCAAGCGCCGGAAGTTGGTGCCGTGATTGTGCTGGAGGATATCGACACCGAAGACCAGCAATTTGTCAAAATCACCGATGTCGACGCAGCGTCAACGGTGTACACCTACGTATCCGATGGCGAGTTTAACGACTACAGCGCCTGGCAGTTTATCGTCAGCATCAGCCAGCCACTGGAGCGTGATTTTGAAGGACTGGACCCATCGCCCACCGCCTCACATCCAACCCGAATCCTCACCACACAAGCCAGCGGCGCTGCAAAATACTACGGCATCACCCAACTGGCAGAAGATGCCACCACCGGCGATACCGCCGTTGTGGTGGACACCATCCAAGCCCCGCTGGTGCCCGTCGTCACCAGCGAAGTGGCGCTGATCGATCAAGTGCCAGGGATCGCCACCCAAATCGTTCAAGCGGTCGGCAGCCAGCAGGCATTCAACCACGGCAACTTGTCCGGCTCCGTTGTTCGCACCCTCCTGACGGGCTGGAAACCCGGCAGCCTGACACTCACCATCGGCGGCAGTACCTATCACGATGTGGGTACCGACCTGCAACTGATCAGCGGGACAGAGCGGCTATCCTCCGCCTCCGTACTACCAGCCACCGGCCAAATCACGCTCTCACTGAATACGACCAGTAGCGTCAGCGGTACCTACACCCCAGCCGTCGCCGTCGATTTAACGCCATACACCGCCGCGGTAGACATCAGCGTCGCCAATCGCCAGCTGACCTACACCGACCAGCTCTCACCCATCCCGGCCCGCGGCAGCCTGCGCATCGACTACCTGTACCTCGGGGGCTGGTATCAACTGTCCGATGACGGCTCAGGTGCTATCAGTGGTGACGCGGGCGAGACGGGCACTATCAACTACGATACCGGCAGCGTTGCGTTTGTACTCTCTGGGGAGCCTGACGACGGGTCAGCCATCATATTCACCTGGGGATCAGTGGCCGACCTGACCCTGATCACCGGCACCCCAACCACCAAACTCAAAGTCGATCTGCCCGGGCAGCGTGAGGTTGGCAGCACCGCAATCAGTTGGGATCGCAGCGGCAGCAGCTACAGTCTGACCGAACTGAGCAACGGCACCTGGACAGGCGCTGGCAGCGCTGAGATAACCGGCACCGAACTGACGTTCAGCCCATCAAGCCTGCCCGATGGGCCAGTGACGGTGGCATACACTCAAGTCGCCGGGGACGAGACAGCCAGCAACCAGGTTTTGCCGGAGCAAACCGGGGGCAGCCTGAGCCTGATGGCCGAACCGGGCGTACTGCCGCAGACCGTGCATTTTGAGGCGGTTTTTACTATCCCGAGGCTATACAACTACGAGGGCGCAGATCGCGAACGCCGGTCAATCGTCACGCTGACATTTAACGGTCGGGCCGATGGCTACGTATACACCACCGCAGAGGGCGAAACCCGCCAGGTCGGATCGATCAATGCCAGCACCGGGGCGGTGACGATCGATATCAGCGGTCTCACGCGCATGGGCACCTACGACGTGAGAATCAGTTCCTGGAACTGGATCAGCACGCCCCAGATCTACAGCTACCGCTGCGAGAGTCAAACGTCCGTTCTGTACTACCGCATGACCGACACGGCCCCCGGCCCGGTCAGCATGGTTTATGCGCTCAATCAGATCACGGTGGACGTTAACCTCGGCCTGGCCCCGCTACTGATCGGCGCTCAGGTATTTACGGTTGATGGGGTGCAAGTGGTCGATCGCGGCGATGGTTACCTGTACCGCAATTGGTCAGCAACAACCGCGGCAGGTCTCCAGTGCGGCCAAATCAATCACGCCGACGGCAGCATCGAACTGGATTACAGCCAGCTTCAGCCCTCAATCAGCACCCTGGCTACCACCCTGCAATCCGGGGCATCTGGGCGCTCCAGTGGCCTCGTCTCAGAGCTGGTATTCCGCACCCCGGCATCTCCGCTGCGGGCCAGTGGCGTCCAGATACTGGCCCGCCGTGCCTCCGATACCGCCCTGATGCGAGCCGACAGCGATGGCCAGGGCGACATTGCCGGATCATTCGACGCCAGCGACCAACTGACAGAACTGACCTCGGAACTCACGGGCGCAGTAGAGGGCGTATTGCCCATCACTACCGACCCCGGCACCGCCACCGGCACGGTAGAGCTATCCAGCGGCATCATCCGGCTGTCATTCACCCAGCCCGTGTTGCTCAGTACCCTGACATACAACGCCGTGGCCTATACCACCATCCCTGTTGATCCCGATCTGCTCGGCCTCGATCCGGTCAAACTGCCCACAAGCGGCAAGGTGCCCATTTTTCAAGCCGGTTATCTTGCCCTCGTTCACAACACACAAGCCATCGAAATCAACACGCCCACCGCCGCACAAACCATTGACTGTGGCCGAACGGATCTGGCCCTGGTGCGCATACTCGATGCCGCCGGTACGGCACTGGCCACCGACCAATACAGCGTCAACAAAGAGACCGGCATCGTCACACTGGCCGACCCGTTCAGCGCTGAAGACGCCGACAGCAACAGCCTCACACTGCCGCTGACCGTTAGCCACCGCGTGCAAGACCTCTGCGCCGTGGGCGTGGCCCGGGTGGATGGCCAGCTGCAGTTTTTAACCCAGCTCACCCACGACTACGCCGCCGGCAGTCAGGTATCCGCGGTGGTCGAGTTGGGGGATCTGCAAGTACGGGTAGAAGGGCTGTTTTGTCAAAAAATCGACGTATCGGGCGTGTTCGACGACGACCTGGCCGGTGACACCTCCGTCGCTCAGTACGATGATCTCAACTACCCGCTACAAGTCGACAACACCAGCGCCGTACAGGAGCGCTGGAAAATCCTCTGGCGATCGGCCAGCACATTCGATGTCATCGGCGAACAACGCGGCATCGTACTGTCCGGCGTCGCCAAAGATCTGGACTGCGCCCCCATAAACCCATTCACCAACACCCCGTATTTTACCCTGTTGGCCGATGGCCACGGCACCGGATGGGTCACTGGCAACACCATCCGATTCAACACCGTCGCCGCGGCCGAACCGGTCGAGGCCATCCGCACCACATTACCCAGCCACCAACGCCTGACCAATCAATCCGTCTATATCGAGTTTATGGGAGACGCTGACTAATGGCCGCAGAACCAAGAATCTACCGCTGGGATGACGTCGGTGCACCGAATGCCAGTGTCGATAGCGATTCCTTTTACAACGTCGCCAAAGCCGTGCTGGTTGATGGTTACGGCAGTATGCCCGCCGCGGGCTGGTCGGTGGTCTATGACGAGTGGTCAACCCTGGGTCACGCCCAATTCACCAATGCCGCCGAATCCGGCGTACTCGGGCTGGTACAGGATGATGGCACTAGCCCCGATTATTTTGACTGCACGCTGTTTATTGCCGACGCCATGGTCGACGCCACGACCGCCGTCAATGCCCGGTCCGGTACTGTATCCATCAGCGACGTCAGCGCCATGACCGCCAATACCTCCCGAATGGGACTGCCGGGTCAGCGATATTGGGTCGCCATCGCCAATGAGCAGACCGCTCTATTTTGGTTTGCCAACGCATCATCGTATCTGACAACCCCACCCGGGAACTCAAACGGCATCGACTTTGCGTTGGCAGTGGGGGCCATGAGTAGCCTGCGCGGGCTGGGGTCGATAGCGACGCCCGCCACCGGCAATTTTTTTGCGCTAGGGGCGCAGTGGTCCACTTATAGCCATAAAGTGTGGTCTAGTAATAACAAAATCACGACCTTGCGGGCCGCCGATGGCGCCATTACCACCGCTACACAGTATGGTCTCGTACTGCCGTATTACTCTGGGGCATATAGCGACATCGGAAAAAGTGTCAGCGACAGTGTGGTGGATCTTGATGTTTCTCCGGTCGAGTTATGGACGTCGTCATCGTCCTCTCGCACCTACACTTCACAGGTCGCTCGTGCGCCCATGCTGCTCAGTAGCGACAGTTTTACAGGCGTTGGCAATGCATACACAAAATCCGCGGCCAGCGTTTTTACCGACCGGCTCGGCACCGGCTGTTTTAACCCCCTGACGCTGGGGGGGAAATCCTGCGTCATCGCGCCATTGCCCAGCGAAGTTCGGATCATTGTCTCCATGGCGTTGGAGGACTGGGTGTGATTATCTCGTTTTCGGATCAATCAATCCCGTATCCAGTAGCCGCAGTCGAACGAGTGGTTCTTTCGCACAATCTGCCGTTTGATGATGCCGATTTTTGGGTCATGCAGGTTTTTAACGGCCTGCGCAGCGAATTGATGTTGGCTGTACTGGATGGGACCCTGACGATACCCAAGTCAAATATCGTCGACGGCCAGCTATACAGGCTGATCGCATTCCCTGTGCAAAATGGCTTGCTCGATGGCCTCTACTGGCACGACAACTACGTCTACGACCCAGGTCAGGCGACCATCAGTTTCACCAGCGGTGGTAATCAAGGCGGCAGCGGTGAAACCAAGACCTTCACCGGCTCCGTCCGGATCGAATCCGTCGGTGTCGCTCGTCAGGTCGTGGCCGTGGCGCTGGATGCAGATCCGGTCTACCTGCTCGCGAGCACGACATCCGACCTCAGCGGCAGCTACACCCTGGAATGGCAGGGCTACAGCGGACAAATGCTCGTGACCGCGCTGGATGATTACGGCGTCGATTTTGAAACCGGCAAAACACTGGGTGAAGGCGATCGGGTACACCCGCCAGCGCCCAACGGCTACGTGTACGTATCCGGCAATCTCGGCACGCTGGGCACCGAACCGCTATGGCCAACACAAGAGGGTGCCAGCGTCACCAGCGGCAACGTCCAGCTCGTTGCCGTGCCGTTCTGGCGTCCTAAATCGGCCGGGCCATTTTCCGTATGAGTTATGTGCCCGCGCTTGTCAGCCAGATAATCTGCCGCTATACCAGCACCAGTACCGCGCAGCGCGTCGCCAACGGTGCCTCTGTATCGGGTTATCTGCCACCTACTCGGCAGAATGGTGCTGATATTGCCGCTCATACCGCCAGCGGTCGGGGTGCCCTGATCCGTCAGCAGTATCAACAGCCTCCCTGGCACCACCTGGGCTATCGTGCCGGAGTCAACAGCGCCGAATCGCGCCAGCAATTGCACGCGCTCGGATGGGGCGTGCCAGAGTTCGTGCAGCTGGGGAGTGACATCGCCATTGCCTCTGCCAGCCTGGCACTGACTGGCGACCACACGCTGATCGCACATACCCAAACTCGCTACGTTTACCATCATCTCAGCACCCCGATATTGACTGTCGACCCCTATACCGTCCGACCCGACGCCGATGCCCTGCGGGACAGCGAGCTGTTCACCAGCCTGAGCACCGTCATCGAGTTTGACGACAGCCTGCACATACCCAACTCCGTCATCAACTGGGGTGGTGCCGACCTCACCAAGCGCGCGCCAATGCCGGTATTCAGCGGAGTAGCCCTGAGCCATCACCAGCCGCCAGAGCACCGACGGCCAATCGGTGCACCGTGGGACACAATCAGCGAGTATGCCAGCGCCACCGAAACCCCATACTGGCTCGGCGTACTCACACCTGGCCCCGCGCCAGACGCCAACGCTGCAGAGACACACATCATCATGAACACAGTCCAATGCTACACACTGCCAGACCAAACCCCGCTGGCACTGGCTGATATCAGCATCGACGCCGATCTCGATACCGTCTGCTGGAAGCTGAGTTGCCAAGCGCTGAACACTGCCAGCGCCGCATTACTCACGCCCGATGCGACCGGTCGCAAAGAGCTGGCGATCATCATCAACGGCCATCGGTGGGAATTTTTCATCGCCAAAACGGCCCAGTCCAAAACCGTCAGCGACCAGCTCAACAAGCGATTTACCGTTACCGGCTACAGCCGTAGCCAATACCTCGCCGCCCCCTACGCCCCGGCGCGCACCAAAAGCATTGGCACTACCACCGCCGTGCAGGCCGCTACCGCCGAACTGACCGGCACCGGCTTCACCCTCGACTGGAACGTCACCGATCTGCCGGACTGGACGCTACCAAACGCCGCGTTCAGCTACCAAAGCCTCGCGCCGATGGCCGTGATTAAACGCCTCGCCAGCGCCGCCGGTGGCATCGTCCAAACCGACCCAGCCACCGACAGCATTATCGTCCGCCCCCGATTCAGCGCCATGCCCTGGTATCTCTACGCCATCGCCGCCGACGCCACGATCCACGAGAGCCAGGTCACCAGCGAACAACACGCCGACGCCCCCGGCATACTCTATAACGCCGTATTCGTCAGCGGCGAAACCGACGGCGTCAGCACCACCATCACCCGCCAGGGCACCAATGGCGACAGTCCGGCTACCGACGTCACCGACAGCTGGATCACCGCCATCGAATGCAACACCAGCCGCGGAACCGCAGAACTCGCCATCAGCGGTGACCGCGTCACCCACACCCTCGAACTCCCCGTCCCAGAAATCGACGAACCGGGCGTCCTGCTGCCCGGCATGAACGTCGCCGTACAACACACCGACAGCAGCCGGGACTACCGCAGCTACGTCACCGCCGTCACCGTCAGCGTACCGGGGCGACTCAATGCCAAGGTTCGCCAAACCGTCACACTCGATCAACCCACCGGGTGGGAGGACTACACCGCATGAGCAACCCATGGACACGACTCAGCAAACTCATCGCCCCCGGTGCCAAAACCATCGTCACCGTCACCACCGTACACACCGACGGCACCAGCACCGTCACCCTGCGCAGCGGCGATACCTTACGAGTACAAGGGGATACAGTTAGTGAAGGAAATGCAGCACTGATTCAACAGAGACGGATTATCGGGAAAGTCCCGAACTTGGTGCACTACGAGATAGAGGTTTAAAGCGCTTTAAACCCGCTTTTAACCCACAAGACTTATTCTGAGCCAGTAAAGGAAGCGACGCCAACCCGGCGGTCACCGGGTTAACGTCACCAATCCGCAGCGATGTAGCACTGCGAATCAGCCAAGGCTTCCCGCTCGTCGACGAGCTGGGGCAGCCTACAACATTGGTGATTCACATGCACGAAGTACGCTGCACCCACTGTAACAAGCTGCTATGCCGAATGACCGGCACAGCCCATATCGAAGTAAAATGCCCACGATGTGGAACCATAAATATTGAGCGCCGCGAGCACCTGTTGGATGAGTTGAATAACTCTCACCGGAGGACTTGTGGCCACAACACCCGTTTCCATAAAAAGTGGAAATCCCACGGCAATGATTGAAGAAGGTCAGTATGTTGGATATGGCTGCCCGGAATTAAGAGTGGAAGTTATTCCATGCTGGCTTGCTAGAACTCTGGTTCAAGTGCACCACTACAGCCGCCGCTGGGTAAACAACAGTTACCTGCACCTTGGGGTTATGAGCGGCAGAACCCTTGTTGGTGTCATGCAATGGGGATACGCCCTCAACCCTAACAGTGGACGGCGCGTTGTGCTTGGTACTGGCAATCGTGAATACATGGAACTGAACAGACTCTGGCTTCACGACTCCATGCCCAAAAATAGCGAAAGCCGGGCCATAGGGTACGCCATCAAATTGATTCGCCAACGATACCCGTCAGTACAATGGGTACAGTCATTCGCTGATGAGCGTTGTGGCAAAGGTGGAATTGTCTACCAAGCATGCAGCTTCGACTTTGTTGGGAGCCACTTAAGCCGATTTTATGAACTAGACGGTGATTGGTACCATGAACTGGCAAAAACCCGAAAAGGTGGAGTTCGTGGCAAGCATCTTCAAGCCAACTTGCATCGAGCCAATGTGCACATGATGCGTCAATTTCGGTACGTTAAATTTCTGAACAAAAAAGCTCGAAAACGGTTGAATGAAAAGCTGTTCAAAATCCAGCCTTATCCCAAACTGGAAGCCGAAAAAAACAAAAAATAAGTGTCTTATATTGTGCGTCTATAAATCTAAAAAGATTCGGCGCGCTACACGTGTCCAAGTCCATTTGACAGACAGCTACATACTCACTACCTGATCAGATGATTAGTGACGAAAATAGAACAGGAAAAGAGCTGCAAGAACCACTGTATATTGCCAACGAATTGCCAACACGTCGAAACCAGCCTGACAGACACAAAAAAGCCGCTCGTAAGCGGCTGATTTGTAAAAGAATTCTTGGTAGGACTACCCAGATTCGAACTGGGGACCTCTACCATGTCAAGGTAGCGCTCTAACCAACTGAGCTATAGTCCTAAAGAGAGCGCGCATATTACTTCTGGTTTTGTAGTCGTGCAACCCTTTTTCTGAATTTTTTCGAAAAAGGGGAAAATCGGTCGGCTGCCACTTTTTATATTAGCTGTTGGCGATGATTCTGGCTTTCATGTCGTGGAGCTGGTCGCGGAGTTTGGCAGCGGTTTCAAAATCGAGGTCGCGGGCGGCTTTGAACATGCGGTCTTCAACTTCGGCGACTTTTTTCACCAGCTCGGGGGCGGTGAGTCGGCTCCAGTCGGCTGATCCATAATCCGGCTTGTCTTCCGCCACTTTGCGGTTACGGTTGCCATTGCGTCCTTTTTTACCGGGTGCAGGAGCCGCTTCCAGGATGTCTTCAACCGATTTGAAGACGCCTTGGGGAGTGATGTTGTGCTCTTCGTTGAAGGCGACCTGTTTTTCCCGGCGGCGGTCGGTTTCTTCCATCGCCTTGCGCATGGAGTCGGTTACCCGGTCGGCGTAGAGTATTGCCCGGCCATTCAGGTTACGGGCGGCGCGGCCAATGGTCTGGATCAGTGAGCGTTCGGAGCGCAAAAAGCCTTCCTTGTCGGCATCAAAAATAGCCACCAGCGAAACTTCCGGGATATCCAGCCCTTCTCGCAATAAGTTAATACCCACGAGCACATCAAACTCGCCCAGCCTCAGGTCGCGGATGATTTCTACCCGCTCGACGGTGTCAATGTCGGAGTGCAGGTAACGAACGCGCACGCCCTGCTCAAACAGGAAGTCGGTCAGGTCTTCGGCCATACGTTTGGTGAGTACGGTAATCAGTATCCGTTCGCCCTTGTCGACCCGTAAGCGCAGTTCATGCAGCACATCGTCGACCTGACCGGTGGCCGGGCGGATTTCGATAATCGGGTCGACCAGGCCGGTGGGCCGCACCACCTGTTCGACCACTGCGTCCTGGTGCTCTTTTTCATAATTGCCGGGGGTGGCGGAGACAAAGATGCATTGCGGTACGATGGCTTCCCACTCTTCAAATTGCATCGGCCGGTTGTCGAGTGCCGATGGCAGCCGAAAGCCAAATTGCACCAGGGTTTCCTTGCGGGAACGGTCGCCCCGATACATGCCGCCAATTTGGGGGATGGTAACGTGACTTTCATCCACAAATACCAGCGCGTCTTTGGGGATGTAGTCAAACAGGGTTGGCGGCGCGGCCCCCTGCTCTCGGCCTGAGAGGTAGCGCGAGTAGTTTTCGATGCCGGAGCAGTACCCCAGCTCTTGCATCATCTCAATATCGTAGCGGGTGCGCTGTTCCAGCCGCTGGGCTTCGACCAGCAAATTCTCGTTGCGGTAGTATTCCAGCCGTTCGTCCAGCTCGACCTTGATGCCGTCAATGGCATCGAGAATACGCTGGCGCGGGGTGGCGTAGTGGGTTTTGGGATAGATCGTGACGCGGCCAAGGCGGTTGTGTATGGCACCGGTCAGTGGATCAAAACTGCTGAGCTGTTCGACTTCGTCGTCAAACAGTTCGATACGTACGGCTTCGTCGTCACTTTCTGCCGGGTAGACGTCGATCACTTCTCCCCGTACTCGATAGGTGCCGCGGTGAAAATCCATGTCGTTACGAGTATATTGCAGCTCAGCCAAACGGCGTAGAATAGTACGCTGATCAACCTGGTCTCCACGCACCAGGTGCAGCATCATCTTGAGGTAGGAGTCCGGATCACCAAGGCCATAGATGGCCGATACGGTGGCGATAATAATGGCATCGCGGCGTTCCAGCAGTGCCTTGGTGGCCGACAGCCGCATCTGCTCGATGTGTTCGTTGACGGAAGCATCCTTGTCGATAAACGTATCCGATGAGGGCACATAGGCTTCTGGCTGGTAGTAGTCGTAGTAGGAAACAAAATATTCCACAGCGTTGTCGGGGAAAAATTCCTTGAACTCGCCGTACAGCTGCGCCGCCAATGTTTTATTGTGCGCCATGATAATCGCCGGCCGCTGACACTGGGCGATAACGTTGGCCATGGTGTAGGTTTTACCGGAACCCGTAACGCCAAGCAGGGTTTGTTTGAGAAGTCCGGCGTTGATACCGGCAACTAACTGCCGAATGGCTTCAGGCTGATCTCCGGCAGGGGAATATTTGGACGTGAGCGCAAACGTCTTGCTCATAGGGATTCCAGTATGTCAGTAGATTTAGTAAGATTCCGCAGTTTGGCATTCATTCCGGACAATTCATCATTTTGCAACATTGCTCCGGTTGTCAATTTTCTATCACGCCTGTTTTGAGGATACACATTTTGGACCTGCAACTGTCTGATCGCGTTCAACAGATCAAGCCTTCCCCTACGCTGGCAGTCACCAATCGTGCTGCGGTTTTGCGGTCAGAAGGTAAGGACATTATCGGCCTTGGCGCCGGCGAACCGGATTTCGACACCCCTGAGCACATAAAAAAAGCGGCTATTGCGGCTATTGATGCAGGCTTCACCAAGTATACCTCTGTGGATGGAACGCCGGGACTCAAACAAGCCATTATCAGCAAGTTCAAAAACGACAACAACCTGGAATATGAAGCAAATCAGATTCTGGTGTCGTGTGGTGGCAAGCAAAGCTTTTTCAACTTGAGCCTGGCCTTGTTAAACCCTGGCGATGAAGTCGTTATCCCGGCGCCGTACTGGGTGTCTTACCCGGATATGGTCAAGATTGCGGAAGCCACGCCGGTGATTGTTGAAACATCGATGGACAACCAGTTCAAGATGACGGCTGAGCAACTGGATGCGGCCATTACTCCCAAAACGCGTCTGGTGGTCTTGAACAGCCCATCCAACCCGTCTGGCAAAGCCTACAGCTTGGATGAACTGAAAGCGCTCGGCGCGGTGCTGCAACAGTATCCGGATGTGCTGATCGCCACCGATGATATGTATGAGCTGATTTTGTGGGCTGAGTGTGGCTTCCACAATATTCTCAACGCCTGCCCTGAGCTGTACGAGCGCACCATCGTTCTGAACGGTGTATCCAAGGCGTTCAGCATGACTGGCTGGCGGATTGGTTATGCTGCCGGGCCAGCCAAGCTGATTGGGGCGATGAAAAAGATCCAGTCACAAAGCACATCAAACCCGGCCTCGATCTCCCAGGTGGCGGCGGAAGCCGCTTTAAGAGGCGGTAACGACTGCGTCAAACCCATGGTGGCTGCGTTCAAGGAACGTCACGACTATCTGGTAGCGGCATTAAATGCGTTACCCGGCGTTGAGTGTCTTGAAGGGGATGGCGCGTTCTACGCGTTCCCGAGCTTTCAGGGCGCGATGGATACGATGGGCATTGCCAATGATATCGACTTTGCAGAGAAGATGCTGATCGAAGCCGGTGTGGCGATGGTGCCAGGGTCGGCGTTTGGTTCGCCAGGCTTTATGCGACTGTCGTTCGCAACCAGTCTGGCGACGTTGAAAGATGCCATTGCGCGCCTGCAAAAAGCGCTGGGTAACTGATCCGGCGACGTATTTTGGCTTCAGTCTTCCTTGTTCCCATGCCTGGCGTGGGGACAAGGCAGCCAGACATCAATAGCTGAATTTTCAGAATTAGCTGTAACGTTTTATCAAGACCGTCTTGTTTATCCTGCCCAACAACACCTGCAGCACACCTATACCAGCACCATCAGCACACCTACTCCACCACCAGCACCACCAGCACCAACAGCACCGATATGGCCTTGCCAGGGTTGGTTGTGTTACCAGTCCATCTCTTCCTTGACAAACGGAATGGTCAATTTGCGCTGATGGGTCAACGAAGCATGGTCCAGACGATCCAGAATATCAGCCAGGCCTTCCATATGTTCCGGCCCTCGCGAGACGATAAAACGCGCCACGTCTTCTGCCAGTAAAATACCCCGCTGCCGCGCCCGCAAGACCAGCGCCAGAGCCCGCTCTTCTGGCTGCAGCAATGCCAAATGGTACACCACGCCCCAGCATAATCGGGACCCCAGATCCGGCAGCGCCACAGCCAGCTGTTGAGGTGGACAACGTGCCGAGATCAACAAATGGCCATCGTTTTCCCGCACCCGGTTAAACAGATGAAACAGGGCCAGCTCCCAGTCGTCATGGCCCAGTACTGCCTCGATATCATCCAGTACCACCAAGGGTAATTGTTCCAGTGAATCCAGCACCTCGGGGCTGTAGTTCACCAGCTCTTTTAATGGCAGATAGACACTGTGATGACCGAGACCATCGGCATAATGACACGCCGCTTGCAACAAATGACTCAGGCCGCAACCGGAATCCCCCCAGAGGAACAGGAAAGGGTCTCCTGATAACGTCCACTGGCGCTGCACAGCCTGGATGACTTCTTCGTTGGGTCCGGCATAAAAATTGGCAATGCGCGCATCATCCCGCACATAGACGGACAAGGTCAGCTGAGGGTGCGGCGTCACCATTAATGCCCCATCCAGAGCAGTGTATCCGGCAAATTGCTATCACTGACTCGTCGGTCAAAACGGATATTAGTCAGCACCTGCGACCAACTGGCATTCAGCGTCAGCCCCAGATCGAGACTGTCGCCACGAACGCCCAGAACCGACACCTGCTCTACTCCGGATACCGAAGCCAGTAATGCCAACACAGCCCGATAATCGTCGTAGCGGCTAACCTGCTGCATGGTCAGCGTCTGTTGCTCTATTGCCAAATCGGCTGCTGAAGTCACCACGCCGTAGCGACTGGAAAAATAGCCGCTCACCGCCTCGGCCAGTGCAGCAATAACTGCCGACTCCGATTTGCCGCGAATATCCAGCGGAAAGTGGTCATGGTGATATTCAAGATAACCATCCGCACGCCAGCCATCCCCAGACGGAGTGATCCGGGCGGCAACAATGGCATCCGTGTGATAGCGTTCAGAAGCTGCCCGGATATCATCCCGGAACAAGCCGAACAGGCGTTCGGCCGGTAGCGCCATCTGGTCGTCCAGGTCCTGAATCGGCCAGACGGCTGGAATCCCGTGCAGTGCAAATACATTGCGCCAGCCCCGATATTGATCGGCACTGATAACCGATCGGCTGCCATTATAAGACAACCCCAGCCAGAACATGACATCCGGTCGATTACTGCCCCACACCGGCAATCCATGACGGGCCAGCAAGTCATTGACCGGGCCTGTCGCAAACATGGCTTGCAGTACCAGAGCCCCGCCATCCGTCTGCGAGGTGTAACGATAACTGGCCAGATAACGGCTCGATGACTTACCGGTCAGAGATTTCAGCTCTGCCGCAGGTTTGCCCGACACCTTGGTCAATACCTGCAGCAATGCCGCGGGCATCGCCGCTTCTCGCGTCGCGGGCGTTCTATCTGCCACTTCAATAGAGGCCAGATACAGATCCGTTACTACCCCGGCAGAGGCCACGGGAGAGAGTAACAACAGACAATACATCAATCGCAGAAAGACTGAGCGCACGCGTGAAAATTCCTTTGTCATTCCGGTTTACGGCGTACAACCACCGCGAACATGGGTTCTTGCTCTGACGCCAAAGGGGTTGCTGCGACTATCGGTACTGCGACTGTTTATAAGCCTTATATTGCAAGCCTTATAAGCTTCGTTATTGATAGCCCCACATTGACTGCGGCCATCATAACCATCACAACAACAATACCGGGAGCAGGAACAACACCAAGACATCGGACAGTGGCTATTGTGCCACGCACAAGCCACGCACCCAAGAGAACTCCGCCAGTGACTTGATGATCTGGGGATGCTGATCGTAACAAAAGCCGGTTTCCATGCGCTTCTGCGCCAATTAACTGGCCTGTCGTACTATTTCTTTGTCGCAGCAGGTGAAGTGGCGGACACAAATCGCTAGAATACCCCGCTTCTTTGCAGCCACCCTGTGAATCCGAATGACCGAATCAAAATCCCTAAGCTATAAAGACGCTGGCGTTGACATCAATGCCGGAAACGCACTGGTAGAACGCATCAAGGACGTAGCCAAACGCACTCGCCGCCCGGAAGTCATGGCCGGCCTTGGCGGTTTTGGTGCTCTGTTCGAACTGCCACAAGGCTACCATCAACCCGTTCTGGTATCGGGTACCGATGGCGTGGGCACCAAGCTGCGTCTGGCTATGGATCTGGGCAAGCACGACACCATTGGTATCGACCTGGTCGCCATGTGTGTCAATGACCTCGTGGTCTCTGGTGCCGAGCCGCTGTTTTTTCTTGACTATTATGCCACCGGCCACCTGAACGTTGACGTTGCCGCAGCTGTTGTCAGTGGTATTGGTGCCGGCTGTGAACAGGCCGGTGCCGCACTGGTTGGCGGTGAAACCGCTGAGATGCCCGGTATGTACGAAGGCGAAGACTACGATCTCGCCGGTTTTTGTGTTGGTATTGTTGAAAAAGCCGACATCATTGATGGCACCAAGGTTCAGGCCGGTGATTCCCTGGTCGCGCTGGCCTCCAGTGGCCCGCATTCCAATGGCTACTCGCTGGTACGCAAGATCCTTGAAGTTGCTGATGCCGATCTGCAACAGGACCTCGACGGTGTGCCGCTGGCCGACGCTCTGATGGCACCGACTCGCATCTACGTCAAATCAACCTTGCAACTGATCAATGCCACCGAAGTGCACGCGCTGTCGCATATCACCGGCGGCGGTTTCCAGGAAAATATCCCCCGCGTTTTGCCAGACAACTGCAAAGCCGTGATCAATACCAACAGCTGGCGCTGGCCTGCGGTGTTCGAATGGCTGCAACAAGCCGGTAATGTCGCCACCGCAGAAATGTTCCGCACCTTTAACTGTGGTGTTGGCATGATCATCGCCTTGCCGGAACACAAAGCAGACCAGGCGATCGCCCTGCTGAACGCTGAAGGTGAACAAGCCTGGATTATTGGCAATATCGTTGAAAAAACCGATGAAGAAGCCAGCGTGGAATTCATCGGTCACCGCACCGTATGATGACCGACTCGGCACTTGATCAACCTCGTATCGTGATACTGATTTCCGGTACGGGGAGTAATATGCTGGCCATTGCCGACGCTGTCCAGACGGGCGATATTGACGCCATGGTTGCCGGTGTTGTTTGTAATCGCCCAGAGGCAGCGGGTATGCAATATGCCCGCGACCGCGATATTCCGGTGGTACTGGTGGACCATCAGCAGTTCAACAGCCGCGAGGAATTTGATGCCCATCTGATGCGGGCCATCGATGACCTTGCCCCGGATCTGGTAGTGCTGGCGGGATTCATGCGCATCCTGACCGCCGACTTTGTTCGTCGTTACCGCGGCCGCCTGATCAATATTCACCCATCCCTACTGCCCTTGTATCAAGGGTTGGACACCCATCAACGCGC
This sequence comes from Oceanobacter sp. 4_MG-2023, assembly GCF_030689165.1. Taxonomy (NCBI): domain Bacteria; kingdom Pseudomonadati; phylum Pseudomonadota; class Gammaproteobacteria; order Oceanospirillales; family Oceanospirillaceae; genus Oceanobacter; species Oceanobacter sp. 4_MG-2023. The sequence continues at coordinate 35,554 of NZ_JAUYVV010000011.1, forward strand.
CATTGATGCCGGTGACAAAGAACATGGAGCCTCCGTACACTTTGTCACCGAAGAGCTGGATGGTGGCCCAGTGATCGCTCAAGCCAGTGTGCCCATTGAGGAAGACGACACCGCCGCCAGCCTGCAACGCAAGGTACAGGCCCAGGAGCATGTGTTGTATCCAATCATCGTCAAATGGTGTACACAAGGCAGACTGGAGATGACTGATAAAGGTGTCACTCTTGATAGTAAACTTCTGCCGCCATCCGGACTCAGACTGACAGCCCAGTAATCAATCACCATCGCAGTGAGGATGATCTGTGAGACGAATCAAATACCTGGCCTGTACTCTGCTACTGTCACCCTTATTGGCTTTGGCCAGTAACGGTGACACTCAGCCCCCTACTCTGGACAGCACGGATAGCACCTACCCGTCATCGACGGACGATGTCGGACTGCAACCAGAGCACAACGCGATACCAGACGAGCTGCCAGCAGTACAACACGCCACACTGCAACCCTTCAGGGCACAATATACCAGTCGCTACGAATGGGGGTTTTTCAGTTTCAACATTGATGCTGAGCGCCGTCTGGTACAGCGCCAGGATGAGCTCTGGCAGATGACCTTTGAGGCTGACGCCTCCGCCGCATCGGTGCAGGAGCAGGCGGTTTTTTCACTGCAGGATGGCATTATCCAGCCGCAAAGCTACCATTACCGGGGCTCAGGACTGATCCAGGAAGATGATCAGGAATATCAGTTTGACGCTGCCCGGCAGCGGATTTATTCACCGTTGCAGTCGCGTGAATTTAACGATGTCTGGCAAGACAAGCTGCAAGACAAGCTGACCTATATGCTGCAAGTCAGCCTGGATCTTGCCAGTGGTCAGGATCAACTCAGCTATCAGGTGTTCGAGAAAAACCGGGTACGCAATTATGAATTTGTTATCGTTGCGGAAGAGCCGTTAAAAACCAGAATTGGCGTGCTGGATACCATCAAGATCAAACAAGTCCGTGATGATCAACGAGACATTTATGCCTGGCTGGCGAAAGACAAGGGTTACCTGCTGGTAAAACTGGTGGATCGCAAAAAAGGCAAAATCCAATATCAGATCGACCTGGTCAGTAGCGACCTGTAAATCGACCCAATAATCAGAGAACCGCCATGCGATTAAGTGATGCCGACATTGAACAGCGCCTGAGTGAGGGCAGCATTACTATCGAGCCAGCTCCAGGCCCCGATGCGATTGCTGGCATCAGTGTTGACCTGCGCCTCGACCACCGTTTTCGAGTCTTCAGCAATAACTCTGCCACTCACCTGGATCTTTCCGGTGAACGCGCACAGCTGGAGCGCGATATCGACCATATCATGAGCAAGGAAATCGAAATTGCACATGATCAGTCACTTTATATCCATCCGGGGGAGCTGGTACTCGGAGCAACCATGGAATCTGTCACCATCCCGGACGACTTGGTTGGATGGCTTGATGGTCGCAGCTCACTGGCACGCCTTGGTCTGGTGGTTCACCTGACCGCCGGACGCATCGACCCGGGCTGGGATGGCCAGATCGTTCTGGAGTTTTATAACAATGGCAAATTGCCGCTGGCATTACGACCAGCCATGGTGATTTGTGCCTTGTCGTTCGAGACGCTCAGCAGCCCTGCCAAACGTCCGTATAACAAACGGGTAAACGCCAAATACAAAAACCAGAAAGGTGTGGTTTTCAGCCGTATCGCCAAAGATTAAAGATGGCTTCTGCTGATGCGTCGAATACTTTCTACCGACGCTCCGGCAGAACGCCTAACGCCTTGAATTTTCTCTTGTTTATTTAATTCTTGGCTATTGACACAAACCGCTGGCTCCGTATAATGCGCACCACTTGCTGATGTTCCCCGATAGCTCAGTTGGTAGAGCAGTAGACTGTTAATCTATTGGTCGCTGGTTCAAGTCCAGCTCGGGGAGCCAGGCAAGTAATATGAAGTTCTGCTAATCGCTCTCGCCGATTCCTGCTTCGATTGATCCTATCTGTGTTTTCTTTCTTGCTATATCCAAACAGATCCCGACGATTTGCCGTTGTTGCTTTATAGTGTCATTGATCATGTCGTCATTGATTGTTACGCCAACTCAGCCCCATTCCGCCGCGGGTCTGGTTAAATCTACTGCAGCGCTTGCGCTATCACAGTACTGACAGCGTATTGAATAAGTGCTCATCCATAAGCACTCCCAGCAGCAGACACATCAGCGATCAGGCCAGGCTATCGAGAATTTTCTGACACGCTGCAGCCGGATTCTCCGCCTGGGTAATCGGTCGGCCAATGACCAGATAATCAACCCCTGCAGCCATTGCCTGTTCGGGTGTCATAACGCGTTTTTGATCCTGATTCGTGCTCCAGGATGGACGGATACCCGGCGTTACTGTTTTGAACTCTGCCCCACAATGCTGGCGAATAACCGCGAGCTCATTGGCAGAACACACAACACCGTCCAGCCCGGATGACTGCGCCAGGCTTGCCAGTCGAGCTACCTGCTGCTCCGGTGTCACCGTCAGGCCCAACTCCGCCAGATCAGAGCCATCCATGGAGGTCAGCACCGTTACACCAATCAACAACGGAGGGTTGGAACGCTTGTCCAGTTCATTACGAGCGGCTTCCATCATGCGACGACCACCACTGGCGTGTACATTCACCATCCAGACACCCAGGTCGGCCGCAGCCGCGACAGCCTTGGCGCAGGTATTGGGAATATCGTGAAATTTCAAATCGAGAAACACATCAAATCCAAGCCCATGTAATTGCTCGATGACACTCGGCCCAGCGGCGGTAAACAGCTCTTTACCCACCTTCACCCGACAACTGGCAGGGTCCAGCAATCTGGCGGTTGCCAGTGCGCCCTCCGATGAGGGGTAGTCCAGCGCCACCACGATAGGAGAAGTTACAGCAGCGGAAACAGGTGGAGCAGAACGGAAAGAATCAATAGTCATAGGTCTTCAATAACAACGGAGGAGTGACTGGAAGAGGTGATAGCCTTGAAGCTGGCCCAGTTTTTACAACTTGGGCAGCGCCAATGGAATTCCCGCGCCTTGAAACCACATTGACTGCAGACAAAGCTCGGGTCATCGGTATCGATGCGGTGGAGAATATCATACACCCCATGGGCCTGCGACTCGGTCAAACGCTGCTTGTGGCGCAGCAACAAGCCCAACATCGCCACATACCCGGTATAGGATGGATAACGTTCAAGATCCTCGATAAATCCAGCGATGGCGCTGTCCGCCCCTTCGAGATCGGCCAGGGTTTCGGCACGGGCCACCAGAGCAGGCACGTAATTCAGCTCTTCACCATGACGCTGCAAGTGGGCCAGCAAACCACGGGGATCGCCCAGCTGACGGAACGACTTCACCATCGGTTCCAGCATGGCAATAATGGAGCCAGGATCATGATCCAGCGCTTTCAGATAGCAGCGTACCGCTTCATGGGGTTCGCTTTGCTCAAACGCCATATTCCCCAGCACCACAAAAGCACGGGCACAGCGACTGTCTGATTTGAGTGCGGCGCGGCACAGCTGACGGGTTTCAACATAATTGCCACTACTTGCCACCCGTTCAGCCAATTCACACGCCGCATGTGCCACACGGCGTTGTAACAAAGGGGAAGTGGGTAATTTTTTGGCCTGATTCAGGTCGAGAATTTGTTGCCACTCGCCCTCGCCTTCCAGCAATTCCAGTAAAACCATGGCTGCTTTTTCCTGGATACGGCCACGACTCTCCAGTAATTCCAGCAACAGGCGTTCCGCCCGGTCGTGCAGACCCGCCATGGAAAAATCCATCGCCAGTTCCAGCTCCAGTTCTTGCAGCAGTACGCCCTTCAGGTCAGTCCGGGCAAACAGGGTCTGGTGCAAGTGAATAGCACGTTCGACTTCGCCTTTTTCCCGCAAACTACAGCCGAGACGGAGAAACAATTCAACCGAATCATCATCCAGTGTCTGGGCATTAACAATACGTTTAAGAGTGAGGTCGGTGTTTTGTGCAAGAATAAAATCGATACTGGGAATCCAGTCAACCGGTGTACTTTTGGGGCGAGCCTTACCGGAACGATAGCCCAGTGTCCAGCCGATGCCAGTACCTACCAGCACCAGTATAAACACAATTACGGATTCTATCATGATGCCAGCCTAGGGCAGCCTGCCAGATCGCTTCTCTAATTCATCCAGCGCTTTTTGCAAGCGGCGGATTTTGCGTTTCTTTGATAAGACGGACATCACACCCGCCAGCAGGCCAATAGCACAACCAAGTGCCAACATCAGACCAAACCACAGCGCAACCGGCAGACTGACAGGAGCCCCTACCAGAAAAAACACATCCAGCGACTCGCTGTTACGAGTCGCGAATGTCAGACAATAGAGAAAGATAAGCAGGAATGAGATCAGACTTATGCCGATCCTGATTTTTTGCAGCATGATATTACCTGGCCGACAAGGCCCTAGTGTTCGCCGTCGATACTGTCATTAACCTGGTCGCGCAAGTCTTTACCCGGCTTGAAATGCGGCACAAACTTGCCTTGCAACTCGACCGTTTCGCCAGTTTTGGGATTACGCCCGATCCTCGGTGCACGATAGTGCAACGAGAAGCTGCCAAATCCGCGAATCTCAATCCGCTCACCCGACGACAGGCTCAACGACATATAATCGAGCATCGTTTTAACGGCTAACTCGACATCTTTGGCAGATAACTGCGGCTGACGACTGACGATACGTTCTATCAGTTCAGACTTAGTCACAGTGTTTTCCTCCATGAGGTGACTGCATGACAATAACTGTTGTCAAATCATGCAGTTAGCAGACAACAAATGCAACCGTTCGATGTTTGTTTATGTACTCAAAGATGGGAAAGCCATTTCATCCACGATGTTACCTGAAATATCCAGACAATCCCTATAGCTAATCGACATAAAAGCGCACTGCCAATCAAGGAAAACCTTTCCTGACTGTCTGGAACCATACCGCTTCAAACAATACCGTCTCAAGCAATACCGTCTCAAGCAATACCGAAATAATGCCCTGCTATCAAAACTGGATAACAAGGCATAAAAAAACCCGCCGAAGCGGGTTTTTATTCAGAGCAGCTTGACCTTAGTCTTTCTGGTTCAGCTGTTCTTTGATCAGATCACCAATGGTGGTCGGTCCAGATACTTCAGCATCCGCTTTGGTACGCTGTTCTTTCAGAGCCTGACGATCTTCTGCATTGTCTTTGGCTTTCATAGAGATGCTCAACGCACGGTTTTTACGATCAACCATGGTGATAACACCTTGTACGTCTTCGCCTTCTTTCAGCACAGTACGGGCATCGTCTACTTTGTCACGGCTGATTTCAGAAGCTTTCAGGGAAGCTTCTACGCCTGGAGACAATTCAACAACCGCTGATTTGACATCAACAGAAATGACCTTACCAACAACAACAGCACCTTTATCGTGAACTGCAACAAACTCGGAGAACGGATCGCTTTCCAGCTGTTTCACGCCCAGAGAGATACGCTCACGCTCTGGATCGATAGACAGGATAACGGTTTCCAGTTCATCGCCTTTCTTGTAGTTACGAACGGCTTCTTCGCCCGTGTCGTTCCAGGAGATGTCAGACAGGTGAACCAGACCATCGATACCACCGTCCAGACCGATAAAGATACCGAAGTCAGTGATTGACTTGATCTTGCCGGAGATTTTATCGCCCTTGTTACACTTGGTACCGAATTCTTCCCATGGGTTCATGGTGCACTGCTTGATACCCAGAGAGATACGACGACGTTCTTCGTCGATATCCAGAACCATCACGTCGATCTCATCACCAACCTGAACAACCTTGGATGGGTGAATGTTCTTGTTGGTCCAATCCATTTCGGAAACGTGAACCAAACCTTCAACGCCTTCTTCCAGCTCTGCGAAACAACCGTAGTCAGTCAGGTTGGTGACGCGGGCTTTAACGCGGGCATTTTCAGGGTAACGGTCATTGATGTTGACCCATGGATCATCACCCAGTTGTTTCAGACCCAGGGAAACGCGGTTGCGTTCACGGTCGAATTTCAGGACTTTAACGTCAATTTCGTCACCAACAGCAACGATTTCGCTTGGATGCTTGATGCGCTTCCAGGCCATATCGGTGATGTGCAGCAGGCCGTCAACACCACCCAGATCGACGAATGCGCCGTAATCGGTCAGGTTCTTGACGATACCTTTGACAGACTGACCTTCTTGCAGGTTAGCCAGCAATTCTTCACGTTCCTGGCTGTTGGCAGCTTCCAGAACGGCACGACGAGAAACCACAACGTTGTTACGCTTGGCGTCCAGCTTGATAACCTTGAATTCCAGCTCTTTACCTTCCAGGTGGGCTGTGTCACGTACTGGACGGACATCAACCAGAGAACCTGGCAGGAAGGCACGGATGTTTTTCAGGTCAACAGTGAAACCACCTTTAACCTTACCGTTGATAATACCGGTAACCATTTCTTCAGCTTCAAAGGCTTTCTCAAGCTCTTTCCAGCTTTCAGCACGCTTGGCTTTTTCACGAGACAGCTTAGTTTCACCAAAACCGTCTTCAACCGCTTCCAGGGAAACCTGGGTTTCGTCGCCAATAGCAACTTCCAGTTCACCTTTTTCATTCAGGAACTGGCTGCGGGGAATAACAGCTTCAGATTTCAGACCTGAGTTCACAGTTACCCAGTCGCTGTCGATGTCGACTACGGTACCAGTGACGATAGAACCGGGCTGCATGTCCAGTTCTTTCAAGGATTCTTCAAATAACTCAGCAAAACTTTCGGTCATGAATTAATACCTATATAAAAGCGTATATTCCGATGAAATGGTTGACGGAATAGTGACGCGTTCCAAATGGCCAGACATTTGGGTCAAATCATACAAAAACCCTGGTACGCTTCTGATTCCTTAGAGCAGGGGGCTGGCAAACGTACCGGATTTCATCTCAGACCAGTCCTGCTTTGCGAACAAGATCTGCCACGTGTCCGCACACCTGGTCGATCGTCAGCTCAGTACTGTCAATGGTTATAGCGTCATCGGCAGGCTTCAGCGGAGCAACAGCCCGGTTGCTGTCGCGTTCATCGCGAGCTCGGATGTCTTCGATAAGGGCGGGTAAACTAGCATCAAATCCCTTGTCAAGCAACTGCTCATATCGCCTTCTGCCCCGCTCTTCGGCGCTGGCGGTCAGGAATACTTTAACTTCGGCCAGAGGGAACACCACGGTACCCATATCCCGGCCATCAGCAATCAGGCCCGGGGCCTGACAAAAGTCACGTTGCCGCTGCAACAGGGCATCGCGTACTGCAGGTAAAGCCGCAACCTGAGAGGCCAGGCTGCCAACGTCTTCAGTGCGAATGGTGTCGGTCACGTTTTCGTTTTCCAGAATCACCTGCACTCCAGTGCTGCGTGGTTCAAAACGCACATCCAGCACCGCAGCGACAGCGGCGACAGCGACTTCGTCATCCAGCGCAATCTGTTTGCGGCTGGCGGCCAGACCGGTAATCCGGTACAGCGCACCACTATCCAGCAAATGCCAGCCCAGCTGCTCAGCCAAAAGCGCACAAACGGTGCCTTTACCAGCACCGGAGGGGCCATCAATGGCGATAACCGCAGACGTCGTCGGGACTGCTGCCGGAATTGACGTTGCTCTCGAATCAGTCACCACCCACATCTCCTTGTATTTGCAGCTGTAACCCTGTGCTATTGGCCAGTTCAACATAACCCGGGAAAGAGGTCGCGACGTTGGCGCAGTCATGAATAACAATCGCTGCCTCTGCCCGCAATGAAGCCATTGAGAAACTCATGGCGATACGATGGTCGCCATGGCTTGCGATCACGCCAGCACCAAAGCTGCCTTCAGGGCCAAAACCGGGAATAATTGCACCATCGGCAGTGCCTTGCGCCGCAACGCCGAGGCTATTCAAGCCATCAACCATAGACTGGATACGGTCGCTCTCCTTGACGCGCAATTCCTCTGCTCCCGTCAGGATGGTTTCCCCTTCGGCACAGGCGGCGGCAATAAAGATCGCCGGAAATTCGTCAATCGCCAGCGGCACCTGGTCTTCCGGTATATGGATACCCTTGAGCTGGGCCGAGCGTACCCGGATATCAGCTACCGGTTCACCGCCAACTTCACGCTCATTCATAACCTCGATATTGCCACCCATGGCACGGAGGATATTGATCACGCCAATACGGGTCGGATTGATACCAACATGCTGCAAGGTAATATCGGAACCCGGTGCAATACTGGCTCCCACCATATAAAACGCAGTGGACGAGATATCTGCCGGGACATCAATACTGGTCGCCGTCAATTCACCGCCAGACTGGATCGTCACCGTGCTGCCATCCACCTGCACATCGTAGCCAAAGCCTTTCAGCATGCGTTCGGTATGATCCCGGGTCGGTGCCGGTTCCGTCACTGATGTACTGCCTTCGGCGTACAAACCCGCCAGCAGCACACAGCTCTTGACCTGAGCACTGGCCATGGGCAACACGTAGTGAATACCTTTCAGGGCCTGGTTACCCTTGATTTTTAACGGTGGACGACCGCCTTCTTCGGTTTCCACAATGGCGCCCATTTGTCGTAACGGATCAGCCACTCGCCCCATTGGACGCTTGCTCAAGGATTCATCACCACTCATTTCGACATCAAAAGACTGACCCGCCAACAGACCGGACAACAGCCGGATGGAGGTGCCAGAGTTGCCGACATACAGGGCATTGGCCGGTGCTTTCAAGCCATGCAGGCCAACACCATGAATGGTCACACGACCACGATGCGGGCCTTCAATCACCACACCCATATCCCGGAAGGCTTGCAAGGTTGCCAGGCTGTCTTCACCTTCGAGAAATCCGCTGACTTCTGTAACACCATTGGCCAGCGAACCCAGCATGATGGAGCGATGAGAAATGGATTTGTCGCCAGGTACGCGAAAGGTGCCGGACAAACACTTGGCCGGTTGCACCAGATAGGAAAGAGAACTGGTTTTCATAGGTTCCACAAAGGCCCTGCGGGCAAGTATGTTTGAAAAATGATCCCGTGCAGCCTTGGCACGAGTCAGCACCCCCATCAGGGTCGTGGTGTCATTCTGGACAATGGCCTCACGTAACTGCAGGAGGTCTTTGTTAAACAGGTCCAGGGTTGCCAGCAATTGCTCCCGGTTGGCGGTAAAAATATCCCGCCACATCTCCGGGCTACTGGCAGCGATCCGGGTAAAGTCACGGAAACCACCCGCCGCATAATTGAAGATTTCTTTGTTTTCATGATTGTTGGCCAGGGTATCCACCAACGAATAGGCCAGCAAATGCGGCAGATGGCTGGTCGCGGCCAATACTTCGTCGTGATGATCCACCGACATGATTTCGACGTCGGCTCCCACCGCTTGCCAGGCCTGCATGACCAGTTGCAGTGCGGTGTTGTCGGTATGGGCTTCGGTCGTGATGATCACCTTGTGCCGGCAGTAGAGATGTTCATCCGCCGCGGCCACCCCACTGCGTTCAGAACCGGCAATCGGGTGGCCGAGAATAAAGCGGCCAAACCCGGCCCCGAATACCGCCTTGACATCTGCAGCAACCGACCCCTTGACCGAGCCGACATCGGTAATCACCGCATGCTGCGGCAAGCTCGCACTCAATGCCTGCAGCACCGGACGTACCGATAAAATCGGCACCGATACAATCACCAGATCGGCGTCGGCAACCGCTGCCCCGGGGGAGGTTGCGTAGCGGTCAATAATGCCGGTCTCGCAAGCCAGTTCCATTGAATCGAGGTTGCGATCAAAGCCGACCACCTCGCCTACGCCCCCCTGGGCACGCAGTCCCTTGACCCAGGAGCAACCAATCAGCCCCAGGCCAATTACCGCGACCCGGTGAACAAAGAATCCATTCTCTGTGGTCAAGCCAGCACCTTCGTCAACGCATCAATAAATGTCTGGTTTTCTGCCGTCGTTCCGACCGATACCCGAATGTATCCGGGCATATCGTAGTTGGCGACCGGGCGAATAATCACCCCCATTTGCAGCAACTGTTGATTCACCGTCTGATCATCCTTGCCTGCAGGCAACTTGAAGGTCACAAAATTGGCTACTGACGGAATATAACTCAATCCCAGCGACTCAAACGCGGCAACCAACTGCGCCATACCCTGACGGTTAAGCGCAACACTGTTGGCCAGATAGTCGCTATCTTTCAGCGCTGCGGTGGCAGCAGCCAGTGCAAAGGAATCCACATTGAATGGCGGACGAACCCGGTTCATCAGGTCAGCCACAACCGGGCTGGAAACGCCATAACCGACCCGCAGCGATGCCAGACCATAGGCCTTGGAAAAAGTACGCACGACCAGCAGGTTGGGATACTGTGACAGGTAATCCAGACCGCTGGGGTAGTCTTCAACTTCGGCATATTCGAAATACGCTTCGTCCAGCAAGACCAGCACCCGCTCAGGTACCGCTGCCAGAAAAGCTTCCAGTTCTGCACGGGTACTGTAGGTACCAGTCGGGTTGTTCGGATTGGTGGCAAATACAACCCGTGTACGGTCATTGATCGCCGCCGCCATTGCCATCAGATCATGGCCAAAATTCAGGGCAGGCACTTCGATCACTTCGCCACCAATGGCGCGGGTCACCAGACCGTAAATGGAAAAAGCATGTTGCGACACAACGACGTTATCGCCCTTGTCGACAAAAACCCGCACGGCAAAATCGAGAATATCACTGGAGCCGTTCCCCAGTGTCAGTTGATCCGCGGTCACGCCCAGGCGTTCACACAAGGCAGCCTTGAGGTCAAAACCGGCACCATCCGGGTAACGGGTCAGTTCTGCCAGTTGACCCTGAATGGCGGCAATCACATTCGGGCTGGGGCCAAGCGGATTTTCATTGCTGGCCAGCTTGACAATATTGGCCTCATCCAGCCCATGTTCACGCGCCAGCTCATCAATCGGTTTGCCAGGCTGATAAGGTTTCAGACCGCGCACTCCGGCAACGGCCAACTGCTGAAAATCTACACTCATGATTTGCTCTCATAGCATGGGCCAGACAAGGGAGCCGCACGGCCAGATGTCTAACACTTGTTTAATCAACCCCGTCAATCGATGGACAGACAGGGCTCGGTAACCAGGTCGCTTACAGAACGGCTTTCGGATAAGAACCCAGCCATTTGTAATCCGCCGCAACCTGTTGCAGCTGTTCCAGCACAGTACTGATCACAGCGTCGTCACTGTGGCCTTCAAAATCAATAAAAAAGGCGTAATTCCAGGTGCCGGTACGTGCTGGTCGGGTTTCGATACGCGTCAGGCTGATTCCGGCCTGATGAAATGGCTCCAGCACCTGATACAGGGCACCCGGCTGATTGCGGCTGGACACCATGATCGAGGTTTTGTCTTCACCACTGGACAGGGTTGCCTGACGGCCAACAATCAAGAAGCGCGTGGTATTGTCCGGGCGATCTTCAATATTGGCGCTGCAGACAACCAGCTGATACAGATCAGCAGCAACTTCACCGGCAATCGCCGCACTGCCCGGTTCAAGGCTGGCACGGCGCGCCGCTTCGGCATTGGAACTGAGCGCAATCCGCTCCACGTCCGGATAATGCTGGTCAAGCCAGCGTCGGCATTGCCCCAGTGACTGGGCGTGGGAGTAGATCCGTTCGATCGGTTGGGCCGGGTCTTGCGACATCAGGTGATGATGAATCCGCAGCGATACTTCGCCACAAATCTGCAAGTTTGAATCAAAAAAGCTGTCGAGGGTATGGGTCACCACGCCTTCGGTCGAGTTTTCTACCGGCACCACCCCAAAATTGGCAGCACCGCTTTCCACTTCACGGAACACATCACCAATCGAGACCTGGCTGTGACAGCACACGGCATGGCCAAAATGTTTTACTGCCGCCTGTTGGGTGAAGGTCCCTTCCGGGCCAAGAAACGCCACATTCAATGGCTCTTCCAGAGCCAGACATTGCGACATGATTTCGCGAAACAGGCGCGCCATATTTTCATCCGGCAACGGGCCAGTATTACGCACCATTACATTACGCAGTACCTGTGCTTCCCGCTCAGGACGATAAAAAATCACCGACTCACCCGGCGCTGCGTATTTTTCCTTCACCTCTGCAACCTGCTGGGCACAGCGGGCACGCTGATTGATCAACTCCTGAATTTGCCGATCAATAGAGTCAATCGACTGGCGCAGTTGTTCGAGTTCCTGAGCTTCACTCATGAGTTGCCTTGCTTCGTTAATCTGGAATGGGATCACTGACCCGACAGGCGAGCCAGTGTACAAGCTTAACCGTGGCGACGAGCGAAGTCGGCCATAAAGTCGGTTAATGCAACAACAGCCGCTTCAGAAACGGCATTGTAAATACTGGCACGCATACCACCCACACTGCGATGACCGGCCAGATTCAACAGCCCGGCCGCTTCACTCTGTTGCAGGAACAAGGAGTCCAGATTCGCATCGGCCAGGGTAAAGGGCACATTCATGATCGAGCGATTGGGAAGTGCAACCGGGTTGGCATAAAAGTCATTGGTATCGATAAACTGATACAAATGTGCCGCTTTGCGATGGTTGGCCGCCGCAATGGCCGCAATACCGCCCTGTTCTTTCAGCCATTCAAACACCAGCCCGGCCAAATACCAGCTATACGTTGGTGGTGTGTTGTACATCGAGCCGTTATCGGCACACACGGTGTAGTTGAACATCGTTGGTGTGGTTGCCCGGGCCTTGCCCAGCAAGTCATCACGAATAATGACCACACACAGGCCCGCCGGGCCGATGTTTTTCTGGGCACCGGCGTAGATCATGCCAAAACGGCTGACATCCAGCGTATCAGACAAAATCGCCGATGACAGATCCGCCACCAGAGGAACGTCGCCAGTGTCAGGAATATAATCAAACGCCACACCACCAATCGTCTCATTCGGACAGTAATGGACATAGTCGGCGTCGGCGTTGAAGGCCAATTCTGATGGTGCCGGCGCCGAGGTAAACTTATTGTCTTCGGTCGAGGCAATCACCCGGACATCCGCAAAACGCTTGCCTTCTGCCAGCGCTTTTTTTGACCATTGGCCGGTCACGATCTGATCGACCTTGCCGCTGCCGTTGGCCAGGTTTAATGGCACCATCGCAAACTGGCTACTGGCGCCACCTTGCATAAACAACACTTTATAGTTGTCAGGAATGGCCATCAGGTCACGCAGGTCTTGTTCGGCTTTTTTGGCCACGGCAACAAAATCAGCGCTGCGGTGGCTCATTTCCATGATCGACAAGCCCTTGCCATGCCAGTCTGCCAGTTCCAGACCCGCCCGCTCCAGTACCGCACTCGGCAATGCCGCCGGGCCAGCACAAAAATTAAACACTCGGTTCATCAGATTGATTGCTCTGTATTGCAGGCGCCGGAGCGCCCCGTCCAGACGAACGCAGCTTGTTATTCTGCGTCGTCACCGTTGTCGTCGGTATTGCTGTCAGAATTGTCTTCAACACCGGCTTCTTGATCGCTTTGATCACTATGATCGGCCGTATCGCCGGCGTCATCAGCGTTCGCCAATACCGCCAACAGGGCTTCATCATCTTCCGGATCACAGATCCGTTCCAGCCCGACCAGCTTTTCTTTCTCACTGACACGAATCAGGGTCACACCCTGGGTGTTACGACCCAACAGTGATACTTCGTTGACATGGGTACGCACCAGCGTGCCCTGATCGCTGATCAGCATCACTTCATCACCGTCGAACACTTGCACGGCTCCCACCATACGGCCGTTACGATCGTTGGTGACCATGGCAATCACACCTTGTGTGCCGCGCCCCTTGGTCGGGAACTCCGTCACTTCCGTGCGTTTGCCAAAACCACGCTCTGAAGCGGTGAGAATCGCACCGTTTTCTTCCGGAATGATCAGTGCAATAACGCTCTGCTCCTGACCCAGTGTGATGCCTCGCACCCCACGGGCTGTACGTCCCATCGGCCGTACTCCGCCTTTGCCTTCGCTGTCCTGGCCTTCATAAAAACGCACCGCTTTACCGGCATCAGACAGCAGCATGATATCGCGCGAGCCATCGGTAATGGCCACACCAACCAGATGATCACCGTCATCCAGCTCACAGGCGATCAAACCGCTGGAGCGTGGACGGGAAAACTGGTCGAGCGAGGTTTTCTTCACCGTGCCGCGAGCGGTGGCCATAAAGACAAAGTTGTCTTCACGGTACTCGACCACGGGCAGAATGGCGGTAATACGTTCACCTTCATCCAGTGCCAGTACATTGACAATCGGACGGCCTTTGGCATTACGGCTGGCTTGCGGAATATTGTACACCGTCAGCCAGTACACCTTGCCCGCATCGGTAAAACACAACACGGTATCGTGACTGTTCACCACTAACAGGTGTTCGATGAAGTCCTCATCTTTTACTGACGTGGCAGAACGCCCTTTACCACCGCGCTTTTGGGCCTGATAGGCATCGATCGGCTGGGTCTTGGCGTAACCGCTGTGGGACAGCGTCAGCACCAGATCCTCTTCCGGAATCAGGTCAGCCATGCTCAGGTCGCGCTTCACCGCCATGATTTCGGTCTTGCGCTCATCGCCATACTCTGCCCGAATGGCTTCCAGCTCTTCCCGGATCACTGTCATCAAGCGATCGGCACTACCAAGAATCTCCAGATATTCGGCGATTTCTTCCAGTTTTTGCTGGTACTCTTCGATCAGTTTTTCATGTTCCAGGCCGGTCAGTTTTTGCAGTCGCAGATCCAGAATGGCTTGTGCCTGGGCCGGCGACAAATGGTACTTGCCATCCCGGAAGCCAAATTCTTCCGGCAGGTCATCCGGGCGACAGGCGTCTTCACCGGCTCGCTCCAGCATGTCCAGGACATCGCCCGGATGCCAGGCGGTAACGATCAGTTTTTCCTTCGCTTCGGCAGCGTTGGTGGATTCCTTGATCAACTGGATCACCGGATCAATATTCGCCAGTGCCAGTGCCAGACCTTCCAGCAAGTGGCCGCGCTCCCGGGCCTTGCGCAGATCAAAAATGGTGCGACGGGTAACGACTTCACGACGGTGCTTGACGAAAGCTTCCAGCAGCTGCTTCAGGTTCAGCGTGCGGGGCTGGCCTTCGACCAGTGCCACAACGTTGATGCCGAACACGCCTTGTAACTGGGTCTGGGCGAACAGGTTATTGAGCACGACTTCGGGCATTTCACCACGACGCAGCTCTATCACAATCCGCATACCGTCCTTGTCGGACTCATCACGCAGTTCGGTAATGCCTTCCAGTTTTTTTTCCTTGACCAGCTCGGCAATTTTTTCAATCAAGCGGGCCTTGTTCACCTGATAAGGAATCTCGGTGAACACAATACTGACCTTGCTGTTCTTTTCGTCGGTTTCAAAATGGTGGCGAGCACGCAGATAAATGCGACCTCGACCGGTGCGATAGGCTTCAATAATGCCATCACGACCATTAATAAAGGCGCCCGTCGGGAAATCCGGCCCCGGGATGTATTCCATCAGGGCGTCGATATCGAGATCCGGGTTGTCGATCAGCGCCAGACAACCGGTCAATACTTCGGTCAGGTTATGCGGCGGAATATTGGTTGCCATACCCACGGCGATACCGGAGGAACCATTCACCAGCAAATTGGGCACACGGGTCGGCAATACTGCCGGAATCTGCTCGGTACCGTCGTAGTTGGGCACCCAGTCGACGGTTTCCTTTTCGATATCACCCAGCATGTCGTGGCTGATTTTATCCATGCGGATTTCGGTATAACGCATGGCTGCGGCCGAGTCGCCGTCGACCGAGCCAAAGTTACCCTGGCCATCCACCAGCGTGTAACGCATGGAAAAATCCTGCGCCATACGCACAATAGTGTCGTAAACAGCAGAGTCACCGTGCGGGTGATATTTACCAATGACATCACCAACCACCCGAGCGGATTTTTTGTATGGCTTGTTCCAGTCGTTGTTCAGTACGTTCATCGCATGCAAAACACGACGATGCACCGGTTTGAGACCATCCCGAACATCGGGCAATGCTCGCCCGACAATTACGCTCATGGCGTAATCAAGGTACGATTGTTGCAATTCATCTTCGATGTTAATCGGGAGAACTTCTTTGGCTAACTCACCCATAGACTATTAAGATCCGTGCTGTATCGCTTGGCCACATACCGTGGCGATGGCATTCACTTGACTGTATTGATTAACAGAACAACCGCCGGAGCAGGCAGCAATCACAACCGCTACCCATTCGTACCGCTGCCCTGGCTGCAGACAACAGACTGGTTCAGAACCAGCGTTATTTTGCAGCGCAAAACAAAGCGCGCATCATACCATAAAAGCCCCGATAACCTAATACACTCCCTGCCAGAAGCGTCTCAGAACAACCACAAGCCCAGCATTAACAAAATACCCGGCAACGAACATCTTTTCGGGCAAAAGCGCCCCATTGCCCTTGACGGCCGCCCAAACCGCACTTTTGGATTCCAATCTTGCGGACTCTGCAAGTCTGCGGTCGCGAACACTCCGGGCGGTGGATATAATCGTCTTCGTGC
This sequence comes from Oceanobacter sp. 4_MG-2023, assembly GCF_030689165.1. Taxonomy (NCBI): domain Bacteria; kingdom Pseudomonadati; phylum Pseudomonadota; class Gammaproteobacteria; order Oceanospirillales; family Oceanospirillaceae; genus Oceanobacter; species Oceanobacter sp. 4_MG-2023. Next base: position 52,093 of record NZ_JAUYVV010000011.1, read on the forward strand.
CCGCCACCGTTGACGGCGATCTACTCTCTTTTTACATGAGGATTATTCATGACTGCAGACCTCCGCCTCAACGCTCGCTGGCTGGTGCCAATGGATGGTAATCAACCGATCATCGAACACGCTTCGGTTTTTGTAACAAACGGCCGTATTGAAGCCATTGAGTCGTCAGAATCTGAGCGTGACGCCCGGCAAACCATCGAATTGCCCCACCATGCACTGCTGCCCGGCTATATCAATGCCCATGGTCATGCCGCGATGTCGCTGTTCCGGGGAATGGCGGATGATTTACCCTTGATGACCTGGCTGCAGCAGCATATCTGGCCTGCCGAGACCCAATGGGTGAACAGTGACTTTGTCCGCCAGGGTACCGAACTGGCAATGGCGGAAATGATTCGTTCCGGCACCACCACCTTTGCCGATATGTACTTTTATCCGCAGGATGCCATTGCGGCCTCGCTGACCGTCGGCATGCGCCACGTTAACCTGATGCCGGTTCTGGATTTTCCTACCAACTACGCCAGCAACGCCGATGACTATCTACAGAAAGCCCTGGCAGTCCATACCCAGTGCCAACAGCACGACCTGCTGACATTGGGACTCGGACCTCATGCCCCCTACACCGTCTCCGATGCTCCTTTGCGCCAGGTACGCGCCATGGCTGATGAGCTGCAGCTACCGGTACAGATCCATTTGCATGAAACCGCCTTTGAGGTGCAAGACAGCCTGGAAAAATACGGCAAGCGCCCTATCGAACGCCTGTTCGATCTGGGCTTTCTGGTCCCTGGCGTCAGCTGTGTCCATATGACCCAGATCAACGACCAGGACCTCGAACTTATGCGCCAGAGCGGTGCCAGCGTCGTCCACTGTCCGGAATCCAATCTGAAACTTGCCAGTGGCTTTTGCCCCACGGCTCGGCTGTTACAGGCCGGTATTCCGCTCGGACTGGGCACCGATGGTGCCGCCAGCAACAACGACCTGAACCTGCAGGCCGAAATGAAAACCGCTGCCATGCTGGCCAAGGCCGTCGCCGCCGATGCCGCCGCCGTACCGGCCTTGCAAGCCTTGCATATGGCCACGCTGGGCAGTGCCCAGGCATTGGGCATCGACCAGCACACCGGTTCGATTGAAGTTGGCAAATGGGCTGATTTACAAGCAGTTGACCTGTCACAGCTATCACAGCAACCACTGTATGATCCAATATCCCAGCTGGTTTACACCGACAGCAGTCGTTATACCAGCCATGTCTGGGTGGCTGGCCAGGCGCTGTTGCATAACGCCGAGTTTACCCACATAGATATCGACCAGCTGACCGCCACTGCGCGCCAGTGGTCACAACGTATTCGTCCGAATTAACCCAAGACCTCGACGGGACAACAGGAAACAATGATGACCGAACACAGTACAGCAAACGTCGACCACGCCGAAGTCGCCAAATTTGAAGCCCTGGCCAGCCGCTGGTGGGACCCGGAAAGCGAATTCAAACCCCTGCACGATATCAACCCATTACGCTGCAACTACATCGACCAGGCTGCCGAACTGGCTGGCAAACAGGTTCTGGACGTTGGCTGTGGTGGTGGTTTGCTCAGCGAAGCCATGGCCCAGCGCGGTGCCACGGTTACCGGTATCGATATGGGTGAAGCGCCGCTGAATATCGCCCGTTTGCACGCCCTCGAATCCGGCGTCAAAATTGATTACCAGCACATTGCCGTTGAAGCACTGGCCGAACAGCAACCGGCCAGTTTCGACGTCGTCACCTGCCTCGAAATGCTTGAGCACGTACCCGACCCGGCTTCCATCATCCGTGCGTGTGCCACCCTGGTAAAACCTGGCGGCCATGTGTTTTTCTCTACCTTGAATCGCAACCCCAAAGCTTATGGCATGGCGATTATCGGAGCGGAATACCTGTTAAAAATGCTACCGGCCGGTACCCACGACTACACCAAATTCATCAAGCCCAGTGAGCTGACACGCTGGTGCCGCCAGGCTGATTTGCAAGCGACCCATATTACCGGCATGACCTATAACCCGCTGTTCAAAAGCTACAAACTGAACGACCAGGATGTCAGCGTCAATTACCTGATGACCACCATCCGGCCAGCACAGGACGACGTATGAGCCAGCCGCATCCACACGCCATCCTGTTCGACCTGGATGGCACCCTGCTCGACAGTGCCCCCGACTTTTTTGGTGTTGTCAATTCGCTGCGACAAGAACAGGGCAAGCCCCCACTGGACCATAAAACCATTCGCCAGCAAGTCAGTAATGGCGGTGCGGCACTGACCGAAATCACCTGGGAAATAAGCCGGGATCACCCGGAATTCAGTGACTACCGCGAGCAGTTGCTCAACCGTTATGGTGACTACCTTGCCACGGCCAGCGCCTTGTTTCCCGGCTTCCGGGCCGTACTCGATGAATTGCAACTGCTAGGGGTGCAATGGGGCATTGTCACCAACAAACCACGCCGTTTTGCTGTTCCCTTGCTGGAAAAGCTGGCCATTAGCGCACCGGTACTGGTCTGTGCCGACGATGTTCGTATCGCCAAACCAGACCCGGAAAGCCTGCTGCTGGCCGCAGCCCAGCTGGAACTGCAACCGGAGGCCTGCTGGTATGTGGGCGACCATCTGCGCGATATTCAAGCCGGCAAGGCTGCCGGTATGCGCACCATTGCCGCCCTGTTTGGTTATATAGAAGACCACGATGACCCGCAGCGCTGGCAAGCCGATAACAGTATTCATACCGCGGATGAACTGATCACCTTGCTCGGCCGCTAGCCGCCACCCTGTTGATCAGCACCACCAGGGCGGCGTATCGGTTGATCCAGGCCATCCCCCTGACCCGAACCACCAGACCAAGGATTTTCGCATGACCGCAACACAAGCCCTGCAAGGGCGTACTATTCTGATCACCGGCGCTGGCTACGGAATTGGCCGCGAAGCAGCCCTGACTTATGCCCGGGCCGGAGCCACCGTTTTATTGTTGGGACGTACCCAGGAAGCCCTGAACGATACCTACGACCTGATTGAAGCCGAGCAATTGCCACAAGCCGCCGTTATGCCGTTTGATCTGGAAACCAGCGACGAAGAACCTTACCGTCAGTTGGCCGAGATGATCGAAACCCACTTTGGGCATCTGGATGGCTTGCTGTTGAATGCCGGTGTGCTCGGCCAGCGTACCCCCATCGACAACTACCATGCCGACACCTGGATGAAGGTGATGCAAATTAACCTCAACAGCCAGTTTTTACTGATCAAGCAGCTGCTGCCATTGCTGCACAAGGCACCCGCCGATGCCGCCATTCTGTTTACCAGCAGTAGCGTTGGCCGTGTTGGTCGCGCTTATTGGGGAGCCTATTCGGTATCCAAATGCGCTACCGAAGGGCTGATGCAGGTACTCGCACAAGAGCTGGAAAACACCAGCAATATCCGCGTCAATGCCATCAACCCGGGAGCGACCCGCACCACCATGCGGGCAGCCGCTTATCCGGTTGAAAACCCCGCCGATGTAACTCCTCCCAGTGATATTATGCCGTTGTACCTGCATTTGATGAGCCCGGCATCCACCGGTATTCATGGCCAGAGCCTGGACGCCCAGGGCGAACACGCATTTCGCCCGGAATAGACCACTAGCGGACTCAGGCTGAATGAGATGTCTGGCCGGGGTGTTCTCCGGTCAGACACTCTTGCTCCGATTCCCTCGCCATTCTCTCCGCTCTCTATATCCACGCCACGTCAACAACTGACAATAAATTGACTTGCTGCGTCAAAAATATGTTCTTTTTAATGACACCAACCAAGAGTATTTTTCAGCAAAGCCGATGCTATAAAGACAAGTTATTGAGTTATATAGTATTTTATCAACACCAGAGTTCAGGCATTAACTTTGCTTATGAACTATAATCTGGTCATAAAACAACAAGAGGCAAGATGGGGTGAACCGATCACAACGCAGTAACCCGCCTGGGCCGAACGACGCCACCGTTATTGATGACCCCATTCGACCCGAAACCCTGCTTCATCTCGCCCTGCAACTCCAGAGCACGCTGGAACTGCGACTGCTGATTGAACTCTTCTTCCAGAATATCCAGAACACTATCCCTATTGATGGCATCAGCTATCGCTCGTATGACCTGCCTATGGCGGTCTGCCTCGGGCGGGTTGGCCCACACCGGGTCAATCACTCCCTGAATCTTCATGATGATGACCTGGGCGAACTGATTTTTTTTCGCGCCACCCCCCTGTATGACCACGAACAATCCTGCTTGCACGTACTGCTTGGGGTTTTACGCCATCCTCTGCGTAATGCCTTGCTGTATCAGAAAGTACGGGATGCCTCGTTTCGTGACCCCTTGACCGGAGCTGGTAACCGGATTGCCATGGAACAGACGCTGGAGCGGGAAATTGAACTGAGCCATCGCCATAACCAGCAACTGTCGCTCTTGATGCTCGATATGGATAACTTCAAGGCGATTAACGACCAGTATGGCCACAACAGTGGCGATGAAGTACTACAAAGCGCGGTACAAGCCATTACCGACTGTATGCGCCAGACGGACCTGTGCTTTCGTTTTGGAGGGGAAGAGTTTCTGGTATTACTCAGCAATGCCCATCAGAGCGATGCCATGATTGTTGCCAACCGGATTCGCGAGACCATCAGCCAACGGCGTATTTCATCATATGGGGTCAATATCGCTGCCACCGCCAGTATTGGCTGTGCCAGCCTGAGGGCATCTGACAGTCGCCGCAGTCTGATTCATCGTGCCGACCAGGCGCTGTACAGCGCCAAGCATCAGGGACGCAACCGGGTGGTGGGTGAGCAAGCATTGCCAGAATCCTGCGCCACGCCACCGGATTAATACCAGAACGGATCAGGCTTCGGGGTTACGCCGCTTGGGACGTGGGCCAACCTGCTGACGTATTTTTTGACGCTTTTGCTGGCGCTGGAATTGTTCTTTTTCTTTCCCGACCAACCGACGCACGCGTTTACGCTCCAGGCTGACCGAGTCTGACAGGTCATTCAGCTCACGCTGGCCCAGCTCAACCCAGGTACCGACCGGAATATTGGATGGCAGAAAAATACAGCCATAACGCACCCGTTTAAGACGACTGACTTCAATTCCCTGGCTTTCCCACAAGCGCCGCACTTCGCGGTTACGACCTTCCATCACCACCACGTGATACCACTTGTTCTGGCCTTCGCCATCGAAGTATTTCACATCGGCAAACTTGGCCATGCCGTCATCCAGCAAGACGCCTTCTTTCAGCCGGGTAATCATCGCCTCATCCACATCACCCCGAACCCGCACCGCGTACTCACGATCGACACCGGTCGATGGATGCATCAACCGGTTGGCCAGTTCACCATCGGTGGTGAACAGCAGCAAACCACTGGTATTGATATCCAGACGGCCAACATTGATCCAGCGTTCGCCTTTGGTTTTGGGCAAGTGATCAAAAACCGTCGGGCGCTTCTCCGGGTCGGTACGGCTGCACACTTCGCCCACCGGCTTGTTATAAGCCAGCACGCGGCGATCCCGGCCAATATCATCCAGCTTGAGCGGGCGACCATCGAGGCGCACATCATCATACTTATCGGCGCGATCACCCAACACGGCGGTTTTGCCATTCAGGCCCACACGGCCTTCAGCAATCCAGCGTTCGGCTTCACGACGGGAGCTGGCAATGGCACTGACGGCCAGGATTTTTTGTATACGTTCTTTCATGACGGTTTATCTTGTTTACGGGCATCCTCTGCATCATCTTCCGATGCCGCTGAGTCTGCAGGTGTCTGGGAAGCGTCCCGCTGTGCTGGTTGTTGCAGCCGGTCGATCAAATCGTCAAGCTGCTTCCGGGCGGGGACGCCCTCTGTATTGCTACCTTTGGTGATCTTGTTATTGCTGCCTGAGTCATGCTCATTACGGGCCAGCAAATTCTGTTCAACTCGGGCGACCAGTGCATCGGCCTCGGCCAAGTCATCGGCGGTGGCATCCAGAACATCGGCACCACGCCGAGCGACGTCTTCGTCGCGGGTAAATGTATAATCTTCATCGGGACGGCGCCTGGCGTCGGCATTCTCACCCAACGCCTGCTTGCGATTGTCCTCATCCAGCTCCCGGATAGCCATCAGAGAGGGTAGTTGATCAAGGCTACTGAGGCCAAAATAATCGAGAAATTCTGCCGTGGTGGCGAACAGCGCTGGCCGCCCCGGTACATCACGATGACCGACCACCTTGATCCATTCACGCTCCAGCAAGGTCTTGATAATACCGGAACTGACCACCACGCCACGTACATCTTCAATATCACCTCGGGTCACTGGTTGTCGATAGGCGATCAGCACCAGGGTTTCCAGTAAAGCCCGGGTATAACGCGGTGGCCGCTCCTGCCATAACCGGCTGACCCAGGGCATGGTGTGCTGACGCACCTGCAATCGATAGCCACTGGCGACCTTGACCAGTTCAATACCTCGCCCCTGCAGCTGCTGATCCAGCAACTCAAGGGCAGCGCGCAGTTCTGAATTAAGCGGTTTCTGCGACTCGTCAAACAGGCTGGCCATACGCTCCAGCGACATCGGTGCGGCATGAACCAGCATCGCAGCTTCCAATACAGCAGCCAGCTGCTCTGCTGTCAGGCCATGGCGAACCAGTGACTGATTGCGGTGATGACGGTCAGGATTATTCATCGTCAGTGTACTCTCCGCTTGCGGGCTTCATCCGCACATGGATCGGACCAAATGGCTGCTGTTGCACCAGCTCGATCAGTTTTTCTTTTACCAGTTCCAGCACCGCCAGAAAGGTCACAACAACCCCCAGACGACCTTCCGTCGGATCAAACAGCTGCAGGAACGGGCTGAATTCATCGCCATCCAGTCGCTCCAGTACCTGGCTCATACGCTCCCGGGTTGATAGCTGCTCACGTTGTACTTCGTGATGTTCGGTACGGTCAGCCCGCCGCAGAATATCGGCATAGGCCAGCATCAGCTCCCGCATGTCAACATCCGGGTGCATACGGGTCACTGTCGGCTGCTCGATACGAAGGCTGGCCTGTTGCCAGTCCCGCTCCATACGCGGCAGGGCATCCAGGTCTTCAGCGGCCGTCTTGAAACGCTCATATTCCTGCAAGCGGCGGATCAGCTCGGCGCGAGGGTCTTCTTCTTCATCACTGCCGTCACTGTGACGAGGCAACAGCATGCGGCTTTTGATTTCTGCCAGCATGGCGGCCATGACCAGATACTCCCCCGCCAGCTCCAGCTGCATTTCTTGCATCACATCAATGTAGCGCAGGTACTGATCAACAATATCAGCCACGTTGACGTCGAGAATATCCAGGTTCTGTTTGCGAATCAGGTACAGCAGCAGATCCAGTGGCCCTTCAAATTGCTCCAGAATCACCTCCAGCGCATCGGGAGGTATGTACAAATCCAGCGGCAACTGGGTCAGGGGCTGCCCTTGTACCAAAGCAAAGGATATCGCTGGCGGCGTCGACTCAAGAGATTCGGTCACTTCAGTGACATCCACAGCGGCAACGGAGGTATTGCCGGGTGCTGGGGCGGCGTTATTCTGCGCGTGTGTCACAGCCTCTCCTAGCGATAGCTTAATCCCATGGCCTCGCGCACTTCATCCAGTGTCGCTCGCGCTGCATCCCGCGCTTTGTCGGTACCATCCGCAATCAGACTGCGGAGCAAATCCGGCTCGTTTTCATATTGTGCCGCGCGGGCACGAATCGGTTCCTGCTCAGCCACGATCGCATCGATCACCGGCTGCTTGCATTCCAGACATCCCCACTCACCACCACGACAGGCGCCCTGGACACGCTGCTGCAGTGATTCATCGGAATAGACCTGATGAAAGGGCCATACCGGGCACACATCCGGGTTGCCGGGGTCTGTCAGCCGGACTCGTGCCGGATCGGTACGCATGGTGCGGATTTTCTGGCTGACCTCATCAGGCTCAGCGCGTAATGGAATAAAATTATTCCCGGAGCTGGACATTTTTTCGCCGTCCAGGCCGGGCATTTTCGCCGTAGCCGTCAGCATTTCATGGGGTTCCGGCAGAATGGTTCGCCCTACGCCTTCAAGATAACCGATCAGGCGTTCCCGATCGGATAGCGTCAGGCTGACCTGTTCCCGCACCAGCGCCTGGGCAGTCAGCAAGGCGTCGTTATTGCCATGCGAAAGAAAATCCCGCCGCAGTTCCTTGTACAGCTTGCCGGTCTTTTTACCGATTTTTTTTAACGCCAGCCGGGCATGGTCTTCAAACCCGGCTTCGCGGCCGTATAAATGATTAAAACGGCGGGCCAGATCTCGCGCCATTTCGATATGAGCCACCTGATCGGCACCGACCGGCACCAGACCGGCACGATAGGTCAGAATATCGGCGGCTTGCAGCAAGGGGTAACCCAGCAGGCCATACGTCGATGATTCCGATTCATGCAGGGACGATTTTTTGTCTTTGTAGCTCGGTACCCGCTCCAGCCAGCCTTGTGGCGTCAGCATCGACAGCAACAAATGCAGCTCGGCTTGCTCCGGTATTTTGCTTTGGATAAATAATGTCGCAGACCCCGGATTGATCCCCGCTGCCAGCCAGTCGATCAGCATGTCCCAGACATGGGTCGACAATGCCTGTGGCTGCTCGTACTCAGTGGTCATGGCGTGCCAGTCGGCAACAAAGAAAAAACATTCATATTCGTGCTGCAAACGCACCCAGCTTTTTAATACGCCGTGATAGTGCCCGAGATGCAACCGCCCTGTCGGGCGCATACCGGAAACCACGCGCCGCTGGGAATCCATGGAGCTCAAATAACATCCCTCTTGTATTGATCCTGATACGGACTACCTGCCAAACGCAGGTGCCAGTGACAACAAATACGGATAACCCGATTCACCGAACGGGTTTTCAAAACAAGCGGGCGATACCTACCGCCTGCCGCACCTCAGCCATCATGGGTTCACTGATGGCGCGAGCGCGGGCAGCACCGGCCTGCAGCTGTTCTTCGATATCCTGGGGACGGCTCATCAAGTCGTTGTAACGCTCCCGTGATTCAGCCAGCTCAGCGTTGATCAGCTCGAACAGTTGTTTCTTCGCTTCACCCCAGGCAATACCATCAGCAAAGGCCTGGCGCATGGCGGCGGTTTGTTCGTCGGAAGCAAAGGCTTGCCAGATCTGGAAGACCGCAGAGGTATCCGGGTCTTTGGCTTCACCGGGTTCCAACAGGTTGGTCTTGATCTTGTTGATGTGTTTTTTCAGTTGTTTCTCAGGCAAAAAGAGCGGAATGGTATTACCGTAGCTTTTGCTCATTTTACGACCGTCCAGCCCTTGCAGCACGGCCACCTGATCACTCACAACGTAATCGGGCAGCGTCAGAATCGGGGCCTTGTTGGCATAGATATGGTTAAAACGCTGGGCGATATCGCGGGCCATTTCCACATGCTGGATCTGATCCTTGCCAACCGGTATATGTGTGGCACCAAACATCAGGATATCCGCTGCCATTAGTACCGGGTAGCTGAACAGGCCCATGCTGATGCCTTTGTCGGCATCCACACCGTCGGCTACGTTGACGTCCACGGATGCCTTGTAGGCATGTGCCCGGTTCATCAATCCCTTGGCGCAAATACAGCTGAGAACCCAGCACAGTTCCGTGATCTGGGGAATATTTGACTGCCGGTAAAAAACGGCTTTGCTGGTATCCAGCCCCAAGGCAAGCCAGGTCGCGGCAATTTCCTTGGTGGACTGTTGGACCGCGGCCGGGTCCTGACATTTGATCAGGGCATGATAATCTGCCAGAAAATAGAACGACTCGTTGGTGTCTTCCCGGCTGGCTTCAATGGCTGGCCGAATGGCTCCGACGTAATTCCCCAAATGAGGTGTTCCGGAGGTGGTAATGCCGGTCAGAACCCGTTTGGGGCCATTTGGCGCAGTGGCATTCGAAGCGTCTTGAGTCATTCTAATCATCCAGGCAAGCGAAACAACAAAACGCGCATCATACCGGTTTTATCCCCGACTGACAGCCCGGCCGATGACTAGTCGAGGATATCCGCCGCATCCCCGACCCCTTGTCGAATCAGCTCTGGTGCGTCGCCGGTCATATCAATCACGGTCGTGGCTTCAAAACCGCAATAACCGCCATCAATAATCAGATCGAGCTGGTTTTCCAGGGTTTGACGGATATCGTAAGGATCGGACAGCGGCATATCGTCTCCGGGCATAATCAATGAACTGGTCATCAGTGGTTCATCCATGGCCTCCAGCAAGGCCATGGCGATGGCGTTGTCTGGTACCCGAATACCGATGGTGCGTTTTTTCGGGTGCATCAGCAGTCTTGGTACTTCACGGGTGGCGGGCAAAATAAACGTGAATGCCCCCGGTGTATGGGCTTTGAGCAACCGGTACTGGCTGTTGTCTACCTTGGCAAACGTTGCCAATTCAGAGAAATCCCGACACAACAAAGTAAAATTGTGTTTCGGCCCCAGCTGGCGCAAACGCTGGATTGTTTCTGTGGCTTTTTTGTCTCCGATACGGCACGCCAGCGCATACGAGCATTCGGTGGGAATAATACCAACGCCGCCTTTGCGCAGCACTTCAACAGCCTGATTAATCAGTCGTGCCTGGGGATTGTCTGGATGAATCTGTAAAAATTGGCTCATGTTAACTCCTGTCTCTTTCAATCAATCTGCCATCTTGATCATACGCCGACGGTCACTCGCCTGCTTAAAAAACCATAACGCAGATCAACGGCAACCCGTGCTCAACATGGCGCGGAGGAAGAAGCTGACCATTGCTGCCACACCGGGGTAATCAGCGACGGATAAGCCGGCATCATACCCAGCTCGAGGCCAAAACGGTTCGGGCCGTGGTAATCACTACCGCAGGAGCCGAGCATATTGAACTCCCGCGCCAGCGAGGCCATCTGCCCCGCCTGATTGCTGTCCATTTTACCGTAACTGACTTCCAGCGCCTGACCACCCGCAGCGATAAAATCCCGCACACAGCTGCGTAATTTGGTACGGGTCATATTGTAAAGGTGGGCATGGGCCAACACCGGTATGCCACCCGCTGCCACAATCCACTCCACTGCAGTAGCCATATCAGGCCAGCCGCTTTTGACGTCACCGATCTTCCCCGCACCCAATAATTTGCTAAACGCCTGCTGCACACTGGGCACCAGGCCTTTCTCGACCAGGTATTTGGCAAAATGTGGACGCCCCAACTGATCCGCTGTGGTGTTACCGAAGGCTATCACTTCTGCCAGCGGGATCTCACACCGCAGTTTTTTCGCCAGCCGCGCAGCGATAATTTCTGCCCGCGCTGCCCGCACAGTACTCTGATGCTGTTCCGCCTGTTGCATCACCGCCGCCTCCGGATCAAAGCCGAGCCCGACAATATGTACCGATACACCACTCCAGACAGTCGACAGCTCAATTCCGGGGATCAGCTGTATCCCCAGCTCCGCTGCGGTATGCTGGCCGCGACGGAACCCGTCAACCGTATCGTGGTCTGTGATCGCCAGAGTTTTGATACCGCGCTCGGCAGCAAGACGCACTAGCTCGTCTGCCGGAAAGTGGCCATCGGAGGCATTGCTGTGGCAGTGTAAATCGATCTCTGAGTTCACATGGACGCTCTTGGTAGGTTCAGCCATAATCGGCCTATTGTAATGGGACATAGAATGCGAAGCGAATGAAGTTACTCCTGGATTTTTTACCGATCGTTGTTTTTTTTCTGACCTACAAGTTCGCTCCCGAGCTGATTGAGTGGGTATCGCCTTGGTTGAATGTCGACCAGCAGGCCTCATTACATGCCATGGAACCGATCGTACTGGCCACCGCCGTACTGATTCCGGCCACCATTTTGCAAATCCTTTATACCCGCTTCACCACGGGTAAAATCGAGAACATGCATCTGGTGACTCTGGCTCTGGTGGTACTGATGGGCGGCGCCACGGTTATTCTGCAAGACAAAACCTTTATTCAATGGAAACCCACCGTTGTAAACTGGCTGTTTGCAGCGGCTTTTCTGGGTACCTACTGGATCACAGGAAAAACCCTGCTGCAGCGTATGATGGGTCAGAACCTGACGCTTCCTACACAAGTCTGGGTTCAGCTGAACTACGCCTGGGTGGCTTTTTTCCTGCTGAGTGGCATCACCAACCTGCTGGTTGCCTATAACTTTTCTGAAGATATATGGGTTAACTTCAAACTGTTTGGCCTATTGGGACTGACCATTGTATTTATCGTGGCGCAGTCGATATTTTTATACAAATACATGAATCACGAGGAGTCCTGAACCATGTGGTATGCCATTATCAGTCAAGACGTTGACAACAGTCTCGATCAGCGCCTGTCTGCCCGTCCGGCCCATTTGAAGCGTTTGCAAACCCTGTCGGACGAAGGCCGTTTACTGGTTGCCGGGCCTCATCCTGCCATCGATAGCGACGATCCAGGCAAGGCCGGATTTACCGGCAGCCTGGTGATTGCCGAATTCAACTCACTGCACGATGCCCAGCAGTGGGCTGACAGTGACCCTTATATCGATGCGGGCGTATACCAGCAGGTCATCGTAAAACCGTTCAAGAAAGTGTTGCCTTAAGGCAACCCGCAAGGAGTAAGACGTGAAACTGTTAACGCAACTGGGGTTATGCCTGATCATCGCCGCAGGCACAACAGCGACAAGCGGCGCTCAGGCAGAACAAACCGCGGCCGGTGACAGTTATGTTGCCGTCTCTGCCGGTTCAAAACGCTATGTCACCGACACGCTGTGGCTGCAACTGCGTTCCGGCCCTTCTGCCCAACACCGGATTATCCAGGCGCTGAAAAGCGGTGAGCACCTGACCCTGATTGGCGAAAATACCGATGCTGGCTATTCACTGGTACGAACCAGCAAGAACAACGAAGGCTGGGTTCTGACCCGCTACCTCGACAACCAGCCCACCGCACGGGAACATCTGGTTGTTGTCAACCAGGAGCTGGAACGGACCAAAGCAGAACTCACCACTGCAACCGAACGCCTGCAAGCCCTGGAGACAGAGGTCAAAGGATTACGTTCCGAACGCAGCGACCTGGAGCAAAAAACCGTTCAGGTCACCCAGGAACTGAACAATATCCGTGAAGTATCTTCTGGTGCGCTGGCACTGGATGAAAAAGCCCGCAAATTATCGACCCGTAATCAGGAGCTGGAAATCCAGCTCGAAGCGATAAGTGTCGAAAACGCACAATTACGCGAAGACCGCGACCTCAACCGCCTGATTTATGGTGGAGGTCTGGTGTTTCTCGGCATTCTGGCCGGCTTGATCCTGCCTTCCCTTCGTGGTGGTCGCAAGCACACCAGCAGCTGGTCCTGATCGCGCGGCACCGCCCGTCATTCCGGCCGGTGCCGGAATGACACCGGCCTGATACCTATTTATTTCTGGAGTTAATCGATGTTCCGTCGTTTGTTAGTTAAACAGCTACTGGCCCTGAGCGCCGTTTTGATGTTATCCCCCGCCTGGGCCGATGCCACCCCACAAGCACCGGTTGCCGTCCGCCTGACCACCAATATGGGTGTTATTGAGCTGGCTCTGGATCGTAACAAGGCCCCCATTTCGGTAGAGAACTTTCTGACCTATATGGACAGCGGCCATTACAATCAAACGCTGTTCCACCGCGTTATCGACGATTTCATGATTCAGGGCGGCGGCTTCACCACCGACATGCGCCAGCGTGCTACCTTGCCTCCCATTGCCAACGAAGCTGAAAACGGCTTGAAAAACGTACGGGGCAGCATCGCCATGGCTCGCCGGAACGATCCAGCCAGCGCCACCAGCCAGTTTTTTATCAACCTGAGCGATAACCACTTTCTCGATAACGGCAGCCGGGGTTTCGGTTACGCTGTATTCGGCAAGGTCACCAAGGGGATGGATGTAGTGGATGCCATCGGCAAGGTCAAAACCCTGCGAGGAGACAAACCCGCAGAACCGATGATCCTTATCAGTGTGGAAAAAATCCAGTAACGACCGGCAGCAGCCAGTCACAGCCATACCGGCGCCTTGTTCACTTTTGCCGGTATGACTGAATCCGATACCCATTTCCTGTAACGCCATGGCCAACATGACCTCCCACTCCGCTTCGTCTTCTCCTCTCGCTCTGGGCAATGCCGATATTATCTGGCAAAACGATGATCTGCCGGTATCCCGACAGTTTCACGACCCTTACTTTTCCCTGCACGATGGTCTGGCCGAAAGCCGCTATGTTTTCCTGCAACACAATCAGCTGCCACAGCGCTGGGCCGACTGGCATGGGCCTTTCTGTATCGTCGAAACCGGCTTTGGCACCGGGCTGAATTTTCTCGCTACCTGGCAGGCCTTCCAGCAACACGCCGGCCCTGACTGCTGGTTACACATCACCAGCATTGAGAAATACCCACTCAGCCGCCAGCAGCTCGCCAGAGCACTGGCACACTGGCCGGAACTGGTAGAGCTGAGCGAGCAATTACTCACTCAGTACCCGGACGCCATTCGTGGCTTCCACAGCCTCTGTTGGCCCGCACAACGGGTACAACTAACGCTGGTACTGGACGATGTAGACAATGCCCTGAGCAAACTGTCCGGGCCGGTTCATGCATGGTATCTGGACGGCTTTGCTCCGGCGACCAATCCACAGATGTGGCAACCCGAGCTGTTTAACCAGATTCGCCGCCTGAGTTGTCGTCATCCTCACCTGGCAGGCACTACCACCCTGGCCACCTTTACCGCTGCCAGTGCTGTACGCCGCGGGTTACAAGGAGCCGGGTTTCAGGTCAACAGACCCAGGGGCTTCAACGGCAAACGGGAAATGCTGGCGGCAACATACGCCGCCACCATTGGCCCAGAGCGTCCTCCCGAAGCCAACACCCAACCATGGCTGACACCGGTGCGGCCATGGTTAACAGAGAACACTACCGAGACCGGCACGCCCGATCTCGCCATGGTCGTTGTCGGCGCTGGGCTGGCCGGTGCCACCACCGCCAGAGCCCTGGCAGAACGGGGGATGCCGGTACGGGTAATCGACCAGACCGGTATTGCCAGCGGCGCTTCTGGCAACCCTCAAGGTGGTCTATACGTCAAACTGGCCGCCAATGACCAAGCCACCCATACTGAATTTTATTTGCAGGCTTATCTCACCAGCCTGCGCTGGATGAAGCGACAGCTGGCAGCCGGTCCCGATGGCGCCTGGAACCCTTGTGGCGTATTACAACTGGCCTGGTCTGCAGCCGAACAACAACGCCAGCAAAAATTTCTCGACCGCCTCCACTACCCTGAGAGCTTGATTCGACCGGTATCCGCGGCAGAAGCCAGTACCTTGTCAGGGAATCCGCTACAGCAAGGCGGGTTGTTTTTCCCGGATGCCGGTTGGGTCAGCCCGGCGGACTTGTGTCAGCAACTGCTTGATCACCCCTTGATTGATGTCCAAATCTCTACCGTCCGATCAATACAGCAAGATTCCGACACTCGCTGGCAGTTGCAGCTCGACAACGCCCCCACCCTGACCAGCCGACAACTGGTGATTGCGACAGCCGGTGCCAGCCCGTCATTACTGCCGGATACCTACCTGCCGATCAAATCCATTCGTGGTCAGCTCAGCTACCTCGATGCCCAGCAAAGCCCTCCATTACAAACCGTGCTGTGTGGCCGCAGCTATATGGCACCGGCACGGCAAGGTCAGCTGGTATTGGGGGCAACCTATCATCAGAACGACCTGGATCTGACGCTCCGCCCGCAAGACCACCAGACCAACCTTGATCACCTGAAAGATTTTGGCTCATCATGGCATGCGCTGGCGGACACCGCCGACAAGAGCGGCCTGGTTATTGGTGGTCGTACCGGATTCCGTTGCACCACCCCCGACTATCTGCCCATGGCCGGACCAGTGGTGGATACCGATGCTTTTATCCGCTGCTACGCTCCCATGATCAAAAACGCCAAGCAAATACCGGCGCGCAAGGCCCCGCTGCACACGGGCTTATGGCTCAATATCGGGCATGGTTCCCGGGGCCTGGCATCAACGCCATTGTGCGCAGAACTGCTCGCCGCCCAGATCACAGGAGCGGCCTTGCCCGTCAGTACCCAGGTCGCAGCCGCCTTGTGGCCAGGACGTTTTTTATTGCGGGATATGATTCGGCGTAAACTGCCAGCTCGAACCTGATTGTGGCCAGACCAAGGCGGCTATATATGCCTATGTGTGGAGGTGTAGACAGAAATTAAAAGGGTCTGGTGCGGAAGGACTTTATCCTCGGCCAGATTATTGACATGCACAATGGTATCTTCATCCAGCCTAATCGTAACCAGCTTATTGATCTTCTTGATGTAAGGGTTATTTATTAATCGAACATGAACATTATAATGATCACGCAGGCAGATACTTTTTATAAACAAGTCTTTCGCTCTCACTTATCAGCCTTTGTGCAGAGCTGGTTCAGATAGCCTCACCGCTGTATCCATTTTGAAGGCCAGATCGACAAGGTCGAAAAACAGTGGCGAACACAGAGATTCGAACTCTCTTCTTTTACTTACGCAATAACTTCAAGCCCTTTTTTTTCAGCTATAGATAACATTTTCAACGCAGCTCCTCTTGGCGAACTATCACCTTGCTCCCACTTTTTAACTAATTTATCACTAACATTTAAATATTGAGCAAAAACGGGCTGAGAAAGACGGTATTTCAACCTAAGATTACGAACTTGATCAGGAGTGAATTCGTGGACGTTAGTTAAACATAATGCATCAAATTTACGCATTGTCGTTTTGTCAATTACTCCTGATTTTTTTAAGCCTTTAGCTGTTTTATGAACCGACTCTAAAATATCACTCATTTTGATTACCTACTATTATTAGTTCACCATCTTGAACAAGCTGGTCCAGCTCACCTGGAGTGAAGTTGAGAAACTCTTTAGCCAACTCTTTGAGGGCTAGTTTTTCCTTTGTATTTATATTCGACCTTGCATTTTTCGCAAAAGCATATAAGAAAAAATATCTGTCTCCCATAACCGCTCCCACGATGGTCCTATAACCACCACTCTTACCTTTATTACCTACTGATATGCGTTTCTTGTATACATTGCCACCTAAATCAGCATCGTAAAGCCCATTTGTCATCTCCCTGCAAGCAAGGACAAGATCGTCATCAGATAAACTTTCTTTTTTGGTTGAAGACACAAAACCCTTTGTTTTATAGATCAAAGTATACTCCACAAGGGTATGTTTTCATATACTGAAAGTTTTCTGGATGCTCGCCAGAAAACTAACCGGTAGTCCCTTTCACAGCCAGCTTTCCCACCAACTGTTCGTTCTCTGTGTAGTCGCTCAATGATTCCGGACAGTTTGTAGCGGAACGAAAAATTGTTACGTGTGCTTGTGTTTGTTGAATCATTTACCTGCAGCTTCCGGTACAGAAGCGAATGGGAGACAAAGCAACGGATGACAGCCCTGATCGCTCAGCTTCGCTACCATTACTGATTTAACGCCCGCATTGGGGCTGGTTGAAGTGCAACGGAAAACCATCACACCGCCCCTAAACGACTCGTTTCAGCATATTTCGCCGCTTGGCGGCTTGCCTGGCACGTATCGAGTCTTCACGGATCTTGCGCATGGAAGCCGATAACTCAGCGCAACAATCACGAATCTCGGCCAGTTGGTCTTTCATGGTATCCATATCATCCACCGCATCCGCCACCCGACGGCGTAACCGTTGAACTCGAATATCCGTCATGGTGGCAGCCTCCGGAGGTGTGGTTTTGAGATAACGACAATCAGCTCAGTTACGAACCAGGTCAATGTGGCAGCTATTTTCTATCGGGTCAAATAACAACCGGGCCTTGCCGGATTCCAGTTGTTGCTTCACGTGTTGCTTTTTATCAGTCAGGCTGAATTCTTGTTCACCGTAGTCGGTGCCTTCTCGTAATACAAACTCCGCCAGCACAGCATCCAGGGCATCCGTACTCAGGCGATTCCAGGGAATTTCAAGCACGCCATGATCCGGGGTATCGTCTTGTGGTGTCTCAGAATGCAAAGCCAACCTCTCTTTCCCACTCGCAGCTCATGCGTAATTCAGCATCCGAGGGGATATGACCACGATCAGCTTGCCAGTTAAACGTATGTTTTCCTGATAATTCCGTTTCCAGGTGTACGGTCGCGGATACCCAGAACATCGACTTGAGCAAGGATTCAAACTGCCGTAACCAGGATTCCCATTCATACTCGACCGCCCGATAAGAAGCGGCAAAATGAATAATATGAGTTTGATAGGTACCATTCAGCAGATGTTGACCGGGCATTGAGAACATCTCCCGGCACAACAACGACCAATCATCATCCACCCCCAGAGGCAGGCTCTGCAAGGCCGCCCAATTTGTACGCCGCTCATTCTCGGCAATCACTTCCCGAGTACTGGGGCTATGGCGTATCACGCCATACACGATGGATTCCTGATCAAAGTGGTTCACGGGTCTGTCCTGAACTAGAGGCTCGATAACATAATCATAAACAAAACCACCATGGCGGCAAGCGCCTGAAGCCCATTGCGCATACTGATCGCCACAATTGCTATTTTGTGATGTTTACTCAGGCTGCCACTCCGTGCTCTCTGTCACACATTGTGCAGGCTTTTTCTTCAGGCCGGTTGGTTGACCCTGTCAATGCCCTGCTTTTGAAAACAGATTGATCATGGCAACACCGGTAATAATCAACCCCATACCAGCCAATGCCCAAAGATCAGGTTTTTGCCCATGCAGGAAAAAGGCAATAACGGCCACCAGTACGACCCCCAACCCAGCCCAGACGGCGTAGGCAATACCCACCGGAATGGTTTTTAACGCGACAGATAAAAAGTAGAACGCAACCACATATCCCAATACAACAATAATCGACGGCCCCAGGCGGGTGAAACTGTCGCTTGATTTTAACGCTGATGTTGCAATCACTTCGCCAAGGATGGCAATTGCTAACAAGACCCAGTGGTTCATTCTTTCACTCCAGACAGGTAAGCGGCCAGTGTATCTGTCTGCCTTCCAATAAGCGCATAAAAACGCCGGATTGTCAGCGAGACAATCCGGCGCTCTGATCGGTCAGTGGTCGTATTCAGTTCAAGCCAATATGCGCTTGCCTGAACAAGACAGTCACTCCGGCCCTATTTTGCCACAACCCCGATCCGGCGTTGTACGTAAGAGCCCGGTGCGTCTTCAATGACGGGCAACTCATCGCTGCCTGGCTGACGAGCATCCACTTCTTCCATGCCTCCTTGTTTGAGAATCCATTCTTGCCAATCTATCCACCAGGAACCTGCATTGTGAGTTGTGCCCTTGTACCACTCATCGGCATCTTCCGGCAGCTCGTCGTTGGTCCAGTAGCCGTACTTTTTCTTGTGTGGCGGATTCACAATACCGGCAATATGACCAGACCCACCCAGTACAAAGCGGTTTTTTCCGCCCAGGATGGTGGCCCCTTTGTAGGTACTTTTCCATAAAGCAATATGGTCCTGGGCACAGGAGATAAAGTAGCTTGGTGTTGTGATCTTGCTGATATCAATCGGAACACCGTCCAGCATGATGCCATCAGGTTCGATCAACTTGTTGTACAGGTACATATTGCGCAGGTAAAAACTGTGCATTGCCGCTGGCAGGTTGGTGCTGTCGGTGTTCCAGTACAGCAAATCAAAGGCCGCCGGACGTTCACCCATCAGATAGTTGTTAATAAAGAACGACCAGAACAAATCATTTTCACGCAAGGTGCTGAAACTGAATGCCATTTGTCGACCATCGTAATAACCCACGAGATCCATCTGGCGTTCCAGGGCAGAAATAGCGGTTTCGTTAATAAACACACCAATTTCACCGGGCTCAGAAAAGTCCATCAAGGTAGCCAGGTAGGTCGTTGACTTGATCGGCGACTTACGTTTTTTCTTGAGATAAGCCATCGTTGATGCCAGCAAGGTACCACCAACACAGTAACCAATGGCGTTGACTTCTTTTTCTCCGGTCGCTTTCTGAATCGCATCAACAGCAGCGATCGGGCCTTCCAGCATATAATCGTCAAAGCCCTTGTCGCGTAGTTCCGAGCCAGCATTCACCCAGGAGATACAGAATACTGTGTGGCCCTGATCCACCAGCCATTTCAGGAAGGAGTTATCTTCGCGCAGATCCAGAATATAGTACTTGTTGATAAAGGGCGGAATAACCAGCAACGGCCGTTTGAAGACCTTGTCGGTCGACGGGCTATACTGGATCAATTGCATGACGTCGTTCTGATACACCACCTTGCCTGGCGTCACCGCAATATTACGACCGACCTGAAAGGCACTGGTATCTGTCATGGCGACGTTCAGAGAGCCTTTGACACTACCTTCGATATCTTCCATAAGCTGCTCCATACCCTTTGTCAGGTTGGAGCCGCCGGTTTCAATCGTTTTGCGAATAACAGCAGGGTTCAGAGTAGGGAAATTGGTTGGTGCCAATGCATTGACGTACTGACGTATAAAATACTCTACTTTTTGGCGGGTATGATCACTCAGGCCATCGGTGTCACTGATCATTTTCATCAGCGAGTTACCCTGGATCAGATACAACTGCTTGATATAGTCAAAAACCGGGTTTTCTTCCCATTCTTCATTCTTGAAGCGACGATCGGATGGATCGGGAGTAACCACAGGGTCTGGAGTCTGCCCCAGAAAACGTAATACTGTATTTTGATACAACATCTGCTGCTGCTTCATCAAATCCATCTGATCAGCAATCAACTTGTTGGGGTTGTTCAGCATGGCTGACCCAACCTCCTGGAGTGCCGCAGAAAAGTCGGACAATACAGACGCAGAAGGATCTTCCCCTGATGTTGGCTGGGTAACCACTTTTTCCAGCAAATGCCCGTATTGTTCTGCCAGCCGACCTGACATCTCGTAAAAATCGCCGACTGCGACTTCAAAATTTTCCTTGGTCATATTTATCAAACCCATAATCCGAACAGAAGAAAGAAAAAAGGCCACCCAAAGGTGGCCTCAGAAACTTCGACCAGGATTAAGCGGCTTTAGTAGTCGCTTTGGTCGCTGGTTTTGCAGTCGTAGCAGTAGTAGCCGCTGTGGTGCGAGCTTCTTCCATGATAGTTTCGACCTGGGATTTGAACTCCATGGCCATATCAGAGAAAGTTTTCGCATCTTCCATGATTTTTTTGTTCAGCGAGCTGGCAGCTTCAGCCTGTGCAGCAGTGTAGGCACGCATACCTTCGGTATCTTTTACTTCAGATGCTTTTTTCATCTGATCCAAACCCATCTCAGCATAGCTTTTGATAGAGTTCAGTTGGAAATCGGTCATTTTTTCCATATTTTCAACAAACAGGCTGTTGAATTTGGACATTGGCGCGTACATGGTTTTCGCTTGTTCTGCGAACGCATTCAGGACGTTATCTTGCATGGTTTTGCTCCTTCAAAAGGTCGTGGTTAGCAAGTATTGCCACAGTCATACTAGCTGATGCCGTTTTACACTTAAATGACAAATAACATTATTTGACAAATTTTATTGCGCCAAATCACATATTATTTAATCTTGCGTTCAATTCGTCAGAAAATTGGCACAAACAAGGCCCGTTTTTGACCAAAATTCTAACCAGTGTTAGAAGAACACCCGTAAAGCCCTATAAATACAGGCTATCACCCGTTAGAATTTTCATCTGTTTTTCCGGCCATCATGCCAAACATCATATTTTGAAACTTGTTCATCGCTGTCATACTTTCACTGAACAGAGGTTTATATAACGACATGGCATCATAACCTTCCTCGCCTGACTTCATTTTTTCCATCATTTGATGAAACACTTCCTGCTGGAATTCCTGAACGTCCGGTAAGCCCATAACACGACGGAATTCTTCAGGTGTTAAATCAAAACTTACATTAATTTTCATATTTTATTCCTTTTGATTCTTATAAATTCTTATAACTTATTAGCTATTCGATTTTTATATTCATTCCTTTCCAGGCAACAATCAATGCCAAAACGGCAACAACCGCTGCACCAACAAACACCCATTCCCCACCCAGATGCCAGAAATAGCCACTCAACCAGGCGCCCAACGCCCCACCCAGGCCAAACCCGGCACTGGAATACAGCGCCTGACCCCGGCCATGGCTTGCAGCAAACAGTACCGACACATAACGGATACAAACAGCATGTAACATGGCAAAAGTGAACGCATGGGAAGCCTGAGCCAATAACAACACCCACAACTGCTGTGGAAAAGCCGCAATCAACAACCAGCGCAAGGCGGTGATGAGCAGGCTGACCAGTAACCAGTGACGCAAGTTCAGCCACTGCAACAACCAGCGAATACGCCAGAACAGTATCACTTCAGCAACCACCCCCAGAGCCCAGAGCAAGCCGATACTGCTGGAGGAGTAACCATTGTCATCCAGATAAATACTTAAAAAAGTGTATAACGGCCCGTGACTGACTTGCAGCAACAGATTAACCAATAAAAAGGCCATCACCGGCCAACGTGTCAATAACGCCCAGAGTGAGCTGTCTTCCCCATTATCACGGCCTGGCTGCTGGTCTGCGGCAGGCTTCAGTCGCCAGCTATTCACCACCACGCCCAGCATCAATACCAGCATCACCGCAGGCAACCAATCCACCGGGATGTACTCAAACAGCCAGCCCAGCAGGGCCACGGTAATCACAAAGCCAACCGATCCCCAAAGACGAATACGACTGTAATCCTCAACACGGTTGGCAATGGCATGCATGGTGATTACTTCGTACTGCGGCAACATCGCCGACCAGAAGAAGCCATACAGCAACATTACCCCCAGCACCGGCCAGAAGCCGTCCACCAGCCAAATCGCGCTGAAACAGACAGCAGTCATTAGTCCGGCGATGCGGGCCATATGTAAAGGAGTGTGGAAGTAGCGGCTCCAGTGAGCCCAGAGCATGGGGGCAACAATACGAACAAGGGAGAAGGAAGCAATGGCGCTGCCAATATCGCCATAATCAAAGCCAAGGGATTGCAGATATGGCCCCCAGTAAGGGGCATTACAGCCAACCAGCGCAAAAAACAGCGCATAAAAAACCGCCAGAGGCTGGCGCACCTGGCGATCGTTCGCAGACATATTGTGCTCCGTTACTGACCGGCTTGAGGAGCGGCCCCGGCAATCACCGGCGTCGTACAGTGCACGTCGCCATTCTGGCCACGCTGGCGTAACCAGTGGTCACAGATCACAATAGCCATCATCGCCTCGGCGATGGGAGTGGCACGAATACCGACACACGGGTCATGCCGGCCCTTGGTGACTACTTCGATCGGGTTTCCTTCGACATCGATGGACTGCCCTGGAATCACCAGACTGGACGTCGGCTTGAGAGCAATATGGGCTATCAGATCCTGGCCGGTCGAGATGCCGCCCAAAATGCCACCGGCGTGATTACTGAGGAATCCCTGGGGAGTCATTTCGTCACGGTGTTCGGTGCCTTTTTGTGTCACAACATCAAAGCCGTCACCAATTTCAACACCTTTCACCGCATTGATGCTCATCAGGGCATGCGCCAACTCGGCATCAAGACGATCAAATACCGGTTCCCCCAAACCTGGCATCATGCCAGTGGCGACCACCGAGATCTTGGCCCCGACCGAGTTGCCTTCTTTCCGCAACGCGGTCATATAGTCTTCCATCGCGCTGACCTTGCTGGCATCCGGACAGAAAAACGGGTTTTGCTCCACCTGTTGCCAGTCAAACTGGCTGTGATCAATGCAGATTGGCCCCAGCTGCGAGAGATACCCACGAATCTCGATCCCTTTGGCGGCCAGCACTTTTTTGGCAATTGCTCCGGCCGCCACACGCATGGCGGTTTCACGGGCGGAAGAACGACCACCACCACGATAATCGCGGAAGCCGTATTTCTGGTTGTAGCTGTAATCTGCGTGAGCCGGACGGAAGGTCGCAGCAATATTGGCGTAATCACGGGAGCGCTGGTCGGTGTTTTCAATCAGCAGGCCAATCGATGTACCAGTGGTTTTGCCTTCAAAAACCCCGGACAAAATCCGTACGGCATCGTCTTCACGACGCTGGGTGGTATAACGCGAGGTACCGGGTTTACGACGATCCAGATCCCGTTGTAAATCGGCTTCTGTCAGTTCAATCCCCGGCGGACATCCGTCAATAATGGCCCCCAGAGCCAGACCATGGCTTTCACCAAAGGTAGTGACGGTGAACAGTGTTCCTATGCTATTTCCAGACATAATCATTCCGAGGTAGCGGCCCGGCGGCCCGCGACACGGGCGGCAACAAGGGCAGTAAATTCAATCGGTATTCAGTAATCATCCGTCAATTGACGGGTCTAACGGGTGGCTCCACAAACGGATCCAGATCACGGGCTTGCAATACAAACACCCCATGACCACCACGTTCAAAATCAGGCCAGACAAACGGCAATTCAGGGAAAGCGTCCTCCAGTGCTGGCCAGCTATTACCCACTTCCACCACCAGTAACCCGTCATCACTGAGATATTGCCGCGCCTGACGCAGCATGATACGCACCAGGTCGAGACCATCCTCCCCTGCTGCCAAGGCCAATTCCGGCTCGTGATGGAATTCTTCCGGCAGGCTGGCCATGTCTTCTGCATCGACATAAGGAGGATTGGAGACAATCAGATCGTATTGACCATGGGCAGCATCAAACAAGTCAGACTGTAACGCCTGTACCTGATGCGACAAGCCATGACGATGGATGTTTGCTTCCGCCAGCGACAACGCATCGAAGGAAATATCCAGCAGCTCAACCTCAGCCTCTGGAAACTGCACCGCACAGGCAATACCAATACAGCCAGAACCGGTACACAAATCGAGGATACGCTGGGGTTTCGCTGCCCCTTGCCACCAGGGTAGAAAATCCTGTTGGATCAATTCAGCAATCGGCGAACGCGGAATCAGTACCCGCTCATCCACCACAAAAGGCAAACCGCAGAACCAGGCTTCGCCAGTCAGATACGGTGCCGGCAAGCGGCTTTCAATCCGCTCGACGACCAGTCCGACGGCAGCTTCACGTTCCTGTCGGGTCAGACGAGCGCTATACCACTCCGGTGCCAGATCCCAGGATAACGCCAACCCATGCGTCACCAGCAACCGGGCTTCATCCCAGGCGTTGTCGGTGCCATGACCAAAATAGAGATCGGATTCGTTCATGCGGCTGACCGACCATCTCAAGATATCCTGGATAGTACTCAGCTCTGCAATTGCCGCAGCGGCACTCTGATGCAAATACATAATTGGCCTGACGATAAAATCCGACTAGTTTACTGGCTGTGTACAAAAATGTCGCGAGTGACAATCAGACAAGCGCAAAATCGTCCTGGCAGCCATCCGGCTGCATCACTCGCACACCCAACCACCCTGGCCTCAGGCCATCCGCTGACCATAAGGGCTGCAGCTACCCTGCTCAAAAGCATCCAGAGCTTTCTCGGCAATATGGCGGCCCAGTTCAATCATTTCCCGGGCGCGATAAAATTCGTAAATATCGCAAGAATCGATCGGCATATTGATCATCAGGTCCGGAGGATAAGCTGCCGTCTTGAAACGGGTCAGGGACAGCTGCATGGTTTCAAACATCTGGTTCATCATTTCCAGCTTGCCAATGTTCTCATCCACATGACTGGACATATCATCACGCCGCTTTGAATCGAGCCAGTTGGTGGCCTTGTCGACCACCGAGTTGAACCAGTCACGTTTTTGCTGGCGAGTATCGATCTGGCCAAAGACAAAGTCATCCGGTATCGCCGCGTCTGAATTCAGATCGACAGCAAACAGATAATCGGCATGAATCGAGATACAGGGAGCAATCGGTAACGGGTTCAGCACGCCACCGTCGACCAGGGTTCTGCCATTCACTTTCACCGGGTGCAGAATACTGGGGATCGCCGCCGATGCCCGAATCGCCAGATCCAGCGAGCCGTTCTGCATCCAGACTTCTTTTTTGGCTGCCATATCCGTCGCAACCGCAGTAAAAGGAATGTCCAGATCTTCGATCAGGCAATCCCCCAGCAGCTCGCTGATCATATTGAATACCTTGTCGCCACGAATCACTCCGCTCGACAACAAGGACACATCCACCAGTTTGAGCACTTCCAGATAGCCCAATTTGCAGACCCAATCACGATAGAGATGCAATTTGCCCGCGCAATAAAACCCTCCTACCAGCGCTCCCATGGAACAGCCGGAGATGCCCACCACCTGATAACCACGTTCTTCCAGTACATCCAGCACACCAATATGAGCGTACCCCCGTGCACCACCACTGCCTAACGCCAACGCCACGGTTTTCGACATTGCCAGTTATCTCCCAGGCCAGAATACAAAACGTAAAGCCGGTACCAGACTGTCACCCGCAGGCAACACCAGCGCCGCCTGCCCACTGACATTCAGTTCAGCACCATGATCAAAAGCCGCCACCCGCAGTTGTTCTGCCAGGCGGTCAGAACAGGTCTGGTTCACCGACATCTCATTGGACTGGTAACAATGCACCACCAGAAACAAACGCTGCTGTACTCCCTCAGACAAGGATGACAGAACCTCTAATAATGGCTCGCTGGCGACAGGGTCCAGCTGGTTATCGGCTAACTCAAAACCAGGCAACCAACCACTACTGAGGCTCAACATATTATTGATATCCTCACGACTGGCGACTCCAGGCAGCACTTCGTCTGTCGTTTCTATAACATCCAGGCCTACCACTGTCTGGCGTGGGCCACGCTGGGTGGCGTATACCAGCAACAGGGTTGAGGGCGCATCGGCACTGGCTGGCGGCAAATAGACCGCCATATAACGTTGCTGATTGTCTCTGCCCACCAGCCGGCCATTACTGAATATTTCATTGGCCCAGAAATGGCTGCTGCCACAATCGAGATCCTGACACTGATACAACACCCGAGCCGACATGCCCCGGGCCAGTTCATTACGCAGCGGTTGCAGCAACTCATCCAGATCCCGTTTTTCACTGGATTCCCAGGCCATCCGCCGTAACGAACCAGACACTCTTAACTCACGATCAGCGACGGTCTTGGTCACCGTCCGTTTTTGCGCCGACAACACCAGCCGGAAGTGATCGATCGATGACGTCCGGTCTGTCAGAACCCGCGCCCCCACCGGTGCCAGCAACTGGCCAAAGCGGTTCTCCTCAGCAGCGTGTAGCGGGACGACACACAAGACCATCAGCATGGCCAGAACAAACCGGCACATACCATCACCGACCCAATTATTTTGCTGCAGATTTTCAGTCACAAAACTACCTCACACCAACATTCATGCCCATTATAGACCACAGCCTACCACGAGCCCTGCCCTTCACCGCGGCATTAACACCTGCCGATCACAGCGTGACTACAACGCAGCGTTACAGATTGCTACACTGCGGCCTCCGAATCCAGCGACACCGAGTCCCCATGTCACTCCTTTTTGCTCCATTGCTGCGCACCTTGCCTCTGACCCTATTATTACTGGGAGGATGCCAAGCCACTTTGCCAACCATTCCGGATACACTGGATGATGAGTCGGTCAGCTATTCTGATACGCAGCAAGCCGATGCCCGAAGCCAGTTAAATAATATCAGCGCCGACTATTTTCAACAGTTGGCTGACCGTTTCCCTGAACGCGCCCGTACTCTGGGGATCGAGCCGGAAGCTGCCTGGTCATCCCTGTCAGAGATCACCCGGAATAACCACTACCAGCAATTGCAGGCACAAAAACAACAGCTGCAACAATTGCCACTGGATGCCCTGACGGCACAAGAACAACTGATCGCCAGTACGCTGATTTACCGCATCAACCAACAACTGGACTGGCGCGAGTGCAGCAAGAGCACCATGCCACTGGGCAGTGAACACGACTGGCTGCATATCATAGAAAGCAGCCTGGCGAACGATACCCCGGTCGACAACATCCCCGGTTTTCATCGTTACCTGACCCGGCTGGAGTCCGCTGCCATCCTGCTGCAGCAATGGCAACGGCAAATCAGCGAACGCAGCCAGCACCATATCCCGATCCTGGACAGCAGCCGACAGCACACCCTCAGCCAACTCGACATCATGTTGACCGGCTACCCCTTTACCGACAGCCCGGAGCCATCGCCACTGTGGCAAGATATTCAAACCCGGCTGACACAGCTGGAGCTATACCCCGCCAGCCATGAAATACTCGAAGCCAAAGCCGCCAGCACGCTGACCAATCACCTGCTGCCGGCCTTGCGAGCACTGCGTCGTCAACTCAAAGACCTCACCACCCAGACCAGCCTGAGCTGGCAGCAATACCCCAATGGCGATGCCTGTTATCGCTTACAACTGACAGAAATGGGCAGTACCGAATCCCCGGAACTGCTGCAAGAAATAGCCAAAGCCCGTCTCTCAGACATACAGCAACAACTGATTCAGGCCTTGTCACTCGACCCCGCACAGTTGCTGGCACCTCAGCTGCGCGCCTGGCTGGCATCACAACGTTCCCGACCACTCCAGCAACAAGACTCCGCCCGCCAGCGCCTGCAACAGCTGAACCAGCAACTGCCACAACAGTTTGCCTACCTGCCCAGCACAGCACTGGTCATCCAGCCCAATCAACGTCGTGGCATCCAGGCTCCCTGGTACCAGGCGCCGCAACCGGCACTGGCACAACCAGGTATTTACTGGACTCTTGCCACCAACCCGGATCACCACTGGCGCTGGCCGCTGGACCTGTATCGCAACACCCTGCCCGGCAAACACTTGCAAGTAGCCATGGCCCAGGAAAATGATCAGCTGCCCGACTTTATGCAAACACCGCTCAATAACGACTTTGAGCCAGGCTGGTTATCCCTTGCCGCCGAGCTGGCAACCGACCTGGGTGGCTATCAAAGCAGCGCCGAACACGCCTGGGTGTTACTGGATGACATGGAGCAGGAACTGAACCTGATTCTGGATATCGGGATTCATCTGTATCAGTGGCCCCAGGACCAGGCCATCGACTATTGCCAGAGCAACAGCTTTTTATCGGCACAAGACTGCCAGCAACGCCTGCAACAGATTATGGAAGCGCCCGGACAACTGGCTCGACCGGCTATCTCCCGGGCCAATTTATTGGGCCTGATCCGCTCGGCAGAATCCGAACAAGGCAGCGCCTTCAGTCCTCAACAGTTTTACAGTGACTGGCTGGCCGCCGGATTGTTACCACCGGCGCTGTATGGCCAGTGGCTAAGATTATGGATCGAGCAATAACAGGGATTAATGATCAGACGGACACGGATGATGGTGACGAAAGACCAGCCGGTTATTAACATCCCGGCTGCTTTTAACCCGTTCGTTATGATCGATCGACTGCTGCTGTTTGGCCATGCGGTCATACAGCACAACATTTACTGTCGCCGCCAGGTTCATACAGCCAACGGTAGGGATATACACCACCTCATCAGCCATATCGATCAGGGACTGATCAATCGACCCGTCCTCCGGGCCAAAAACATACAGCGCCTGATCCGGGTGAATAAACTCCGGTAATGGCGTCGCGCCAACCACCAGCTCCACACACACCAGCTTCCGCTCCTGCCCGGCCAGATCGGCAAACGACTCAATCGCGCTTAACTCAATATGTTGGCTGACGTTCTGGGTATCCTGATGATACTTGGCCGCTCGGGCAAAACGGTTACCGGTATAATAAATCGCACTGGCGCCATAACACCCCGCGGCGCGCATCACCACACCAACATTAGAAGGACTTTTGGGATTGCACAGGGCAATGGCTGACGATCTGGAGTTGTCCAAAACAAATTCCTGAATTTGAAGGTATTCAGGCCCATCATACTAAAAATTCTTATGTAAAAATCGCCCCGGCCACGAATCCGATACCCGCCTTCCATGGCGTGGCAGCCCCTGCTTTCACGGCTGGCTCACAAGCAGCGACTCAAACCGGTAGCCAATCCACTAATCCGTTCCGGATTTTCCATCCAGGCTCGCCATCTTCTCATTCAGATGATGACGCAAGCGGTGAATCGCAACAAACACCACCACCAGCACCACCGGCAAGGCCGACGCCTTCAACAGATACGGTTCAATAGGCACGCCCAGCGCCTTGAGGCCATCCGCACCAATCCCGATCAGTGCCAGCAAGTAGTAACAGATAACCACCACGGATAACCCTTCGACCGTTTGCTGCAAACGTAACTGCAGCTCACTGCGTTTATCCATCGACGTCAGCAAACGCTGGTTTTGCTCCTGGATCGACAAGTCCACTCGGGTACGTAACAGACTGGTGGTACGGTGAATACGGCGAGACAAGTCTTCAAGCTGATCCCGTACCGAATTACAGGTTTTGATCCCTGGAGTTAAGCGCCGTTCGAGGAATTCCCGCAAACTCTGCACGCCCTCCAGCGGCTCTTCTTTTAGCTGGTCGAGACGGTCTCGCACCAGATCGTGGTACGCCTTGGCGGCCGCAAACCGAAAATTGGTATCCGAGCGATAGCGCTCAACATCGGCAGCCAACTGCGACAACGACGTCAGTAAATCCCGGTCTTCCAGCTGGTTCTCCAACTCGGAAATATTCTGGATCAGTTGCGCCAGGCTGGTTTCCACCAAGGTCAGTTGATTACTCATTTTACGCGCCACCGGCAATGCCAGCAGCGACATCAGCCGGTAGGTTTCCAGCTCAAACAGCCGCTGCACCAAACGCCCGGTCTGATACGGATTCAAGCCCCTGTTGACGGCCACGATACGGCCAAAACCATCACTGTGCAGCCGGAAGGCCGTCCACACCAGGGCCTGACCACTGGCCACCGATGCCCCGGACACCCGCTGTCCTTCGAACCAGTCAAACAGCTGCTGATCGTCAGGGGTCTCCTTGACCAGCGACAGATTCACGGCCACAACCAGCTCTCCGGGCATCGCCGCCAGCCAGTCCTTGGGAATAAACGCCAGTGCATCGGTTGCAAATGGCGTTTCGGTTGCAACAATAAAGGTGAAGTTGGCAAACTCCAGATGGCGCTCCCAGCGCAACTCGAAGCCACCAAAATCCTGATACAAACAGGAAGAATCCGGGTCCGGCGCTGGCACACTGTAACGGCGGCACAACTCCACCACATGGGCATGCAGTTCCTGGCGGTTGTCATTCAGCTTGACGGTAAAATGCGCGACCTGGCAGCTGCCCTCAATCACCGGGGAAGGACGGTTATGCAGCTCTTCATACAACACAGAGCGCATCGGATGCACATTCAACGACAGACTGGGACTGGCGATATCCGGCGCATGGGTATTACAGATCATGAGTCGACACATCCTGAGTGGTCAAAAATGAAACCAGACTACAGGGAACAACACCCTGTCGCCAAGGTGTCTATTAGGCCCAATACCAGAGAGTTATTTATATTCGGGCGGCAAGTGATCCATGATCTCGCAGCAGCGTCGTTCTGAACTTGATCCAGAACCAGCCGCTACAATAACGTTATAGCCCCGGCATAGTGATTCCCAGGCGTCAGCCAATAACGCTGGATATGCTCACCATGGATAACCCTGAAGATATTTTTGGCAGGCCGGTATTCCGTCATGCTGGAGATATGAAATGCCAGTTTTGATACATCTGCCGGCATGCCCTTTATCTCGAAGAGCAACACACTGAGGTGATTGTCCAGCTTGATGCGCCCTCGTCCCAGGCTGACGGCCAGATCACCAGAATCCGGGGCAGCCTGAGCATCAGACACCGACATATCAAACCCTTGCTTGATATAGGCAACCACACTTTCTTTATACGCCACACTGTCGAAGTCCGCATCCGGGGCGTCCGGGTGCGTCATATGTAACGAGCGGTCGAGGTTGTATAACGGCGTCATCACTTCATAGACCCAACCCTGTGACTCGACATAGCGAACCTGGAACGTCGCCATATTCACATCGTGCGACAACACCGCAGGGGATACCACATAAACGCCCAACAGCAGACACAGTTGAAAAAGACGTAACACTCAAACCTCCTGCTTTATTGTAAAAACAGATGCCGCAAAACATGCTTCCATCCTGCGCACCTTTACTCCCCAGTGCACGTCCTACTGCACGCTCACACTGCGATCAACAAAACTGCCCATCAGGCAAGGAGGATTATTAGGTGCCTGATCCTGTAGCGCGTGATAATGGTAAACTCCGTCAGGGTATTCATTGGTTGCATGGCTATGTCCGTTACACTCATCCAGCTCGGCCACGGTGGCAGGCTCGGTATCCAGACCATCGACGGAATCCAATGCGCCATAAAGAGGAAAACCATCTTTGGCGAGGCCGGCAAATGCCGACGGGTTGTCATAATCAATATAAATATTATTGCAGCTGATATCATATAACTCGGTGTAGTTATAATCATCCGCCGCATATACGGTATTAATGGATTGCGGGATAAAATGCCAATGATAATAACCGGAAGGATCAGGGTGACCACCACATAAATCCAGAGCCGGGATATTGCCACTTCCAGTGCCGCCCACTCCGGCTTCAGCAACGGTAACGCTGGGTGGATTGGCGGTCAGCGGTATGCCGTTAACCCCCATGCCAATACTGTCGATGGTGCCAAAATAATAAGGCTCACTTCTGAGCTCTGGTGTCACCGGAATCAAGAATGTCACTTCCAGGGAAGAATCAAAATTGGCCGACAGGCAATAACTGAAACCCGCTTCCTCACTGCCCTGGGTCAGATCACTAAAGCGGATATTGCCGTCTTCATCAACAATATCGTAGCCGTCGGCGTCCATCGCCACAGCAGCATCCACCAAAGACTGAAACCCAGGGGTGGTGGTGCCATCATAGATACCAACACCGGCTTCATCCCGAGAGGTATTGATGGAAGGCGGGCAATAAGGTCCAATCGTGCCGCTGTCTTCGGTATCACCCACGGTGTTGGCAGCAAAGGTCAGCTGGTAACAGGTTGTGGTGCTATTGTTCTCCAGCGTGCAGCTCACTTGCGTTTGCGACAATGCCGATGTATCAAACAGCGAAGCGTCAAAATAACCACTGCTGTCCGTGTTGGTCTCAGTGCTTGTTTCTGTATCTGACGTGGTGTCGGAATCGGTGGTTGAGACACTGTCGGAGCCGCCACATCCACTTATTGAATATAAGCACATTAACGCACTTCCTAACATAATAGATCGCATAACCACTCAAGCCTTTTATCATAAAATGTCAGCTTTTGTATGAGTGCTTTTACATTCAATAGTTGACACTAAAGGTTTTATATTCACCGTATCAATACGGAATACATTAAGGAGATTAAAACACTCCCCCAGAAACAAAACCGGCCAACTTAATAATAAACAACGATTACTTACAAATATCTGACAAATAGCATAACGCGCATCCAACCCCTGCCACACGATGGATGCAATCGTATGACACTCATAAAAGTTATGAAGAAACGTACAACAAAAACAGTAACGGCTGCTACTGCAGACACGCAGCAACAGCCGCCTGATGGTTATAACGACCCGGTAGCTACACGTAACTACAACCGAAAACCCCCGTCGTTATCCAGCAACTGATCCAGCGATACCGAGAGGCTACTGGCCACATCCTGTTGCCAGTGCGCCAGCCAGTCATGCAATGGCGCATCACCAGGCTGGGAGTCGTCCCTTACCGCCTGCTCTGCCGCGTGCAACTGATCCAGAGACAGATCGGCAAAAAAATGCTCAAGCGTCAGCTGGCGCATATCAGGCAGCCAGATCCAGCTGTCATCCTGACTCTGGGTTACCCAGCCCGCCAACTGAAAACGCTTCAGCAGCGCCGACAATTCCGCGGCCGGAATCCTGCGCAAACGGCGGCGCAATTCGTTTTCAGTCATGCCTTTTCCCCCTTGTTGTCCCTGATACAGGGTCGCCGCCAGCGCCAGCCGTTGCCGTAATGGGTCTTGCGATGAAAGCGACTCCGGATGACTGAGCGCATACGTCAGCTCCGCCCCAAACAGCAGCAACATCCAACTGAGATACGTCCACAGAAGAAACAGCGGCACCGCTGCAAACGCCCCATAAATCAGTTGATAAGACGGGAACATGCCAACGATTTTGGCAAACAGGAACTTGCCGGTTTCAAACACCGTCGCCACCACCAGGGCAGCAATCACCGCATCTCTGGGAGGTACCTTGCAGTTGGGCACCATCATATACACAAAGGTAATCGCCGCCACCGTCATCGACCAGGGCACCAGCCGGGCAAACGAAGGCACCGACGCCGTCACCTCTGTTACGCCCTCTGGCAACACACTGAGCGAGGCCAGCAAGGAACTGACTGCCTGAGCGGCACCAAACAGCAATGGCCCGAGGCTTAAGACTGTCCAGTAACGAAAAAAGCGCTGTAAGGTCGAGCGCGACACATCGACCTGCCAGATTTTATTAAACTGCTGCTCAATGGTTTGCATCAGCATCAAGGCGGTAAAAAACAGAAACACCACCCCGATCCAGGTCAACTCTCTGGCTTGCTCACTAAAACGCACCAGATAATCCGACACCAGGTCGCTACCTTCGGGCATAACATAGGCCAGCAGGTTAGTGTGTGCTTGCGTACCCAACGCCTGCAGTGAAGGAATCGCGCTGAGGATGGCGTAGGTCACAGTAATCACCGGCACCAGCGCAAACAGCGTGGTATAGGTCAGGGCAGCGGCATCACGCCGACGCTCCATCGACTCGAACCGTTTAAGGGTTTGCCAGATCAGTCGCAGTACCCGGCGACCACGGCGGAAAGCGGTGAGCATCTAAAGCTTCCTTGTTACAATCACTACCAATTGGTTGACTATTTAAGAGTGTACACAGCATGAGTGATATACAGATTTACCACAATCCCCGTTGTTCCAAGTCGCGGGAGACCCTGAAACTGCTGCAAGACAAAGGCATAAGCCCGATTATTGTTGAGTATTTGCAGCATGCACCATCAGCGGATGATATTCGCCAACTGTTGCAATTACTCGGCTTCACCAGTGCACGAGAATTGATGCGCACCAAGGAAGTCGAATACAAGGAACAGAATCTGGCCAGCGCCGATGAAGACACTCTGATCACCGCCATGACCCAGACCCCCAAACTGATTGAACGCCCGATTGTGATCAACGGCTCCCAGGCGCGTATTGGCCGCCCACCGGAACAGGTGCTGGAGATTCTCTGATGGCCGCTGCC
The DNA here is from genome assembly GCF_030689165.1 of Oceanobacter sp. 4_MG-2023. Taxonomy (NCBI): domain Bacteria; kingdom Pseudomonadati; phylum Pseudomonadota; class Gammaproteobacteria; order Oceanospirillales; family Oceanospirillaceae; genus Oceanobacter; species Oceanobacter sp. 4_MG-2023. Next base: position 87,216 of record NZ_JAUYVV010000011.1, read on the forward strand.
CCTTATGTACTGGTGCTGTACTACAGCCGCCATGGCAAAACTGCCGAGCTGGCACGTCTGATTGCACGCGGTGTAGAACAAGGCGGCATGAGTGCCCGTATTCGCACGGTACCTTCCGTATCGCCGGATACCGAAAGCTCACTGCCTGCCATACCCGACAGCGGTGCCGTATATTGCAGCCAGGAAGACCTGCGCCATTGTGCTGGCCTGGTCATGGGCAGTCCGACCCGGTTTGGCAATATGGCCGCGCCACTGAAGTACTTCCTCGACAGCACCAGCGGCCTGTGGCTGAGTGGCGCCCTGGCCGATAAACCCGCCGGTGTGTTTACCTCAACATCTTCATTACACGGTGGCCAGGAAAGCACCCTGCTGACCATGGCATTGCCGCTGTTACACCATGGCATGGTGTTCGCCGGTATTCCCTACCGTCATGCTGAGCTCAGTGACACCCGTTCCGGTGGTACACCTTATGGCATGAGCCACTGGGCCGGAGCCAATAACGAGCAAGCCATCAGTCCCCAGGAAAAAGCCCTTTGTCTGGCCCAGGGCAAACGGATAGCAACGCTGGCAACCGCCCTGCTCAACAGCCATGGCACAGGAGCCTGATATGAATGCATTAGCCGACACAGCCAGTCCTTTTGTGGCCAAAGCCAGGCTGGCCTATCGCTGCCTGATTGGCAGTTATATTGCTCTGTTGCTGGTATTACTGGTTTCGACTCTCAGCAATCCGCCCGCGGCGGCTGAGCCAGGCCTCTCCATGTGGTTAACCGGGTTCGGTATTGCAGTGTTCAAATCATTGCCACTGATGCTGTTTATACCCGGCCTGATCGCTCGCTCACACAAATCAGCCGCCTGGCTGGCCTATATGATTCTGTTATATTTTGTGGTGTCCATTCTGTTTCTGTTCACCCCCGGCAGCGGTACCTGGGGCTGGCTGATGGTATTTGCCTGTTTGGCGATTTTTATCAGTGCCATTCTGTTTACCCGCTGGCAGAAGCGGGTCGAAGCAGGCTTGTAAAGAGCTGGCCTGTCAGAAGAAACCGTCCTACAGAAGTGCGGGCCGCCGTGCCCGCCAGCCCGATCCAGCGAGTACTCAGCCCGCTTGACACTGCTTCACTCAAACGCAACCGGGCTTTTTAAACCTTGATGCGTTTGATGCGTAAGCAGAAATATTGAAGATCAATACGGTGTTACAACCCCTGATACGGACGTGCATAGACCTTTTTACCCTCAGAACGCCTGTCCAGACGCACTAACCCAAACAAAAACACAACACCTATAATCATGACGCCTGCCGACAAGTATAATCCGGGGTTATAACTTCCCAATGCCTCGGCAAGATAACCAGTAAACACAGGGGCGATAATTTGAGCTGCCCCATAGGCCAGTGTCATCACCCCCATAAATCGGGCAGGATTACTGGGGAAAAACTTGCCTGCCATTGTCAGCACCAGACTGACACAGGCAATAAATGTCCCGCCAAACAGCAACGCACTGAACAAGACCACCGGCAAGGTATCGTTAATGGCAGGGAGAATAATGCCAACCACTTGCAGCAGATAAGCCGCCAACAAGGCATACAGGTAACCAATTTTTCTCGCGACTCTGTCCCAGAGCAGCGTTGCTGGCATGGCAGCCAATCCAATCAGTAAAAACGTATGGGTTCCCTGCCCCTCCAGTCCTTGCGTTCTCTCGACAATATCCACAATAAAAGTTGAACTGACCGCATAACCATAACCGGCACAAAAATAGGCAAGCATCATCAGGGTAGTAACCATCCGGCCTGGCGGATTATCTTTGGGTGGTGTGACCTCTGTTCCACCCACAAAAGGATGAGGAATCCACAACCAGGCAGGCACAGCAACCAGCGCAGCCATTACGGCCAGAGCCAACCACTGTTGTTGCCAGTTAGCCGACAGATTCAGCATCACTTCAACCAACACAGAGGTGGCAATAATACTGATACCAACCCCGGCAAAATGAATGCCTAACTCAGCACGATACTGATTTTTAACCAGCCACTTTAAAATCAAACCAGAGGCAATAATAAGGCCTCCGGAAGCGCAAACCCCGGCGATAAACCGCAAGACTGCCCAAACCATCATATCGGTTGTCATCACCATCGCTGCGGAAGTGACAACGCTTGATACCAGGTAAGCCCGGTGCAAATTGTATTTGTCGTTGAGGTTATGCAACCTGGAAGCAAGCAGCACACCAGCCATGTACCCCATAAAATTAGTGGTCGCCAGCCAGCCGCCAGCCAACTCTGTAAGACCTGCGCCATCCTGCATGATGGGCAAAAGCAGGCTGTAGGAAAAACGCGCCACACCAACCGTCACAATCAAGCTGCAGATCCCGGCCAAATAGACACGTACTCGAGTCAGCTCCATCAGCATACCAGCCACCTTGTTATTAGAAATTGTTAACAAAGGCTACTTCGAGCTGATAATCTTAAAAATTGAATTATTCAGAATAGATACTTCAATATTAGAGAACTGTATGGAAATCCTGGCACTCAAGACCTTTAAAACGGTGGTGGATGAAGGCGGCATTAAAGGCGCAGCAGATAAACTCCATACCGTGCAATCGAACATCACCAACCGTATTAAAAAATTGGAAAACGAGCTGGATACCAGGCTATTCACCTTGGCAGGCAGAAAACTGCAGCTGACACCAAGCGGACAACAGCTCTGCCAGTATGCCGATGAGATCTTGCAGCTGGAGTACCAGGCCAAGTCCGCTATTTTGCGTGACCAAGGCAGTTATGAACTAAGAATCGGTATGCCAGAAACCTTTCCGGCGGTTCATATGCCGCTGGCACTCAAGCAACTCAAACAAGATCACTCCAATATTCAGGCAAAGATTTTTACAGACACCAGCGACCGGCTTGTACAGGCCGTCTTGAACAACAAGGTAGACTGCGCCGCCATCGGCAATGCCCCCCAGCATGACAAGCTGGTAGTGATTCCGATCGTGAAAGAAGAATTGGTCAAGGTAACACCCAAAGAGAGTGATCATGATCCGGTACTCATGGTCCGAGACGAAGGCTGTGGCTACAGAAACCATGCCCTGCTATGGCAGCAACTGACAGGGCGAGGCAGTGATGAACTGATGATCATGAGCAGTGCCGATGGCGTGCTGGGCTGTATTTCCGCAGGCCTGGGTTACACCATTATTGGCAAAAACATGGTAGCTGGCAGCCGGTATGAAAAATCCCTCACCATGACGCCGGTCACCCATGGCCCCAAGCATGTGCAGCTATCCATTGTTTATCGCAAAGGCAGCCCGTTAGAAACCGGAACATTAACCCTGGCGAATATTTTCACACGCCAGTCAATGACCAGCAGGAGATCAACCCTCAATAAGCACGTCAAATCCACCATGGATTAAACGTTTGCCATCAAAGGGCATCGGGTTATTTTCTGGATTCATTCTGGGGTCTGCCATAATGGCTGCCCATCCTGCATCCCTGACTTCCTTCGATGGCCACACAACCGTAGAAAAAACGACCGTTTCGTTTTCCTTGCACTTCACAGCCATCGGGAACGAAGTCACTTCGCCATCAGGCAGCTCATCACCCCACGCTTCCCTGATCGATAAGGCACCGTGATCCTTGAATATCACCGCTGAAAATTCAGCATGCGCTATGTATTTTTCTTTATTCTCCGTCGGAACGGCAGCGACAAATCCATCGATATAAGACATATACTTTTCCTGTATTGCACGTTATTCATAAGAGTTTATATAACGAACGGATGGAAAAACCCTGTTCCAGCATCTGATTTTTCCTTCACTGTCGGCCTTGCGCGGATTTGTTACACCTGCTGTTTATTCCTGTTTCTATCCATTCAACTGATTGTATCGTGCCAGTTTTCATACCCGAGATACAAGGCAGAATAAACAGGATTTATATAGCCGCTACCTATTAAAAACAAAGGCCATTAGATATAGAGACTATTAGAGATAAAGGCTCTTAAAGAGAGGACTGCTGTGAAGCATATAGAAGAGATAACCCCGATAGTATCAGTCAGGGTTATCTTATTCGTCATCAAAACCGGTATGCGTTACCGGTTTATCGATCCCAAGTCTCAGTCGTCAGACGAATCATCATCCCATACGCCATCGGTATCGTCGTCAGCAATTTCCGTCATAATCGCCGCACCACACTTGGCACACTTGCCTTCGACCACGATCACGCCATCTATTTCATATTCTTGCGGCTCAACCATACCGAGGTCGGCGGCCATACACTCATTGCACCAGGTCTGGCTCAGGAAAGCATCCTGATCGTCTTTTTCACGGGCAAAAAAATCGCGTTCGATGCGTTCCATTTGTTTCTCTCTCAGATCAATCGGGCCAATGCCCGCCAATACGGTGTTGTATCGGCATTCAGCGGGCATTGTAGGGGAATTCTGCGGGAAATGAAGCGTGATTGATTGCCAAAGAGCGGCATTGGGGTACAAGGCTTGCGGCGACCGGAACAGAGACAACCGCAAAACCGGCAACAGCTATCCACACGTCAGTGAACCCTCGTTGATCCGCTTCTCTATTGGCAGCACTCGCCCAGTCAGGCCCGACCCGCTGGAGATCGAATGCCGTATTACAGCCCCACCAATTCGGGCAAAACCGTGTCAGGGTGAATATCAAACAACGAAAAACGGGAACGGCTGTCGCTGGGAGTAATCCCCACCCAACGCTTGAAAGCACGGCGGAAGTTGGTGCTGTCGTTAAAGTTCAGGTGAGCAGCAACCTGCTCATTGTTCCAGCCACACACATGCAACAGATAAAGGCTCATATGCAGCCGTGCCTGATCCTGCAATTGCTGGAAATGGCAGCCATGTTTACCCAGTTTGCGTTTCAGGGTCGCCGGGCTCATGGCCAGCCGTCCGGCCATATCGGGCAAGGTAAGTGGTTCCTGTACCCGCTCGAGCAACAACCGGTACACCTGTTCTGGCAGTGAGGATGCAGGCAGGTTTGCGAGTCCTGACTCACATTGACGCTGAGCGACCTGATACGCCGTTGCCGACCCACGAGGCCACGGCCGGTCGAGCCAGTGCCGTTCAATCACCATGACATCGACGCCCAGATCAAACCAGAGCTGGCTGCCGAAGTTGACCTGGTACTGTTCTTCGTAATCCGGCCGTGAGTCGCTAAAGCCATAACGCCATGGCAGACGTTCGCCACTCATCCAGCGGCTGAACGATGTCAATGCCGACATCGCCGCTTCAATCAGGAACCGGCGCTCGCCCATATGCCCCAGCGTCAGCCAGTGCACATAACAATAACGTTCATCCGTTACCACAAACGGTGTTGCCCAGGGCGACAAGATGCGCCGGTAATGCACCAGAGCGCTCAGCGCCTCACGCAAGGAACCGGCATTACCCAGCAAACTGCTGGCGCTGTCGTAGTGCCCGGGCCAGCAGGAAGCACCCCAACGAAACGATAATCCCGGATCTTTGCCCAGCTTGCTGGCATTACTCACCAGCAAGCCCGCCTGGGTCGCCGACATCATCACTTGCCCTTGCAGAATATCGTCATAAAACAGCCCGGTGCCGCGCAATATCTTATGGCTGCACAGACCACCAGAGCGTAATAAATCGATCAGCAAGGCGGGCTGATAATGGGCGGCAAAAATACGCTCATCGCACTCATACCAGGAAGGGGTTGTCACATCAGGCCACCTCTCCCAATCCGCCACTCGACTTGGCCAGAAACAACGCCTGATTTGCACGCTGAACCAGGGCTTCGGTCGTTTCCCCCTTCCAGTCTGCCAGGCCAATGCTGATGGTCTGATAGAGCGTGTCGCCACGGGTTTTGTGTTTGTAGGCGAAGTGCTGCACCGCCTGGGTCAGCTCGATGGCCAAGGTCCGGCCCTGTGCAAGGCCAGTATCTGGCAGCACCACGGCAAAACGGTCGGCGGCATAGCGGCAAATCAGATCGTCCTGGCGCAAGTTCAGCAGCATCAATTCCGACAGCTCGTACAGCAGGGTGTCCCCTTCCTGATGGCCGTAGCGGCGATTGACATCGGCAAAATTATCCACATCCACCATCAACAGCACCATGTTGCGGGTTGGCAACTGGGCCATCACCGCTTGCAGCTGGGCTTTGAGGTAATCCACCCGCCCCAGCTGGGTCAGCTTGTCGATAAACCGATGCTCCCGAAAACGCTGCTCGCGCTTGCGCAGCTGCTGGTTGATCGAGAGCTGCTCCTGATGCCAGTGCACCAGTCCGTAGGTTAACAATACGATTCCGACGGGCATGGCACCGGACTCGAGCCATTGATCCCAGAATTGCTCGGCGGGCAAGTGAATAAATTCGTCGAGGTTGTCCTGCCACATCGCCAGAAACATAAACCCCATCCCCAACGTCAGCAGGTCGGTTACCCGCCCTGCCGGACGACTGCCCAGAATCAGCAGCATCCAGACCGCCAGTGCCAGTGCCGCACCACCTTCACCGAGGACATCCAGCCAGTCGATCTCGGCCCACGGCTTGGCGTCCCCCATCATCAGGCTGCCCACCAGCCCCGCCAGCGCGAGGCCAAACACCAGCAACAATTTGCGCTGGTGTATTCCCAGAGTCGAGAACATCCCCAACCACCTGTCTCATTATTTGGATTGACCGACCCGGTCTTCCAGCCACTGCCAGCCGGGTCGTTAAGAGGTCGGCATTAAAGCATGTTCACCCGCACGCAGGACCTCAGGGGTCATAAAGGCTCAGTAAAAGTTGCCGTAAATTTGATGAATTTTTTATGACAGCAGCGCCCCATTGCGCTGGCACGATACAAGCCCATCACTGACAGGGGATGGCGCTCGACAGACTTGCCAGCCACAACGTCATGCCGTCTTGATGCATGGGTTAATTTGGATCATTTACATATCCAACCCGACCGCTGGCGGAAGAATTGCCACGCTGGCAAGGCGTCGCCCTGCTCTCCGTAACGAAAGTGTCACAGCTCATTCCTACCGTCGCGACGTCCTGACAAGAGAGACCCACTCCCGCTTCAAGCACAGCATTACCAAGACTGGCCACGCGGGAGCCATTATTCTAACGGAGAGCAGACGTGAAATTGTTAATCAAACCGCTGGTAGCCAGCCTTGCCCTGGCATCCGCCACTCTCGCCCACGCCGATGGTATCGTCGAAGGCCGCATTATCGATGCCGCTTCGCAAACCATTTACAAAGGTGCGGTGGTTCGGCTGGAAGAAGCCAAGCGCCAAACCCTGTCCGGCCAGTCCGGGCGCTTCCGCTTGCCGCAGGTACCCGCCGGGGAATACACCCTGACCATCACCCTGGGTGACCAGACGCTGGATTCGCGCAAGATTACCGTGACTGAAAACACCGTGACCAGCACCGATGTGGTGGTCAACGATGGCGACGACATGATCGATGAAGTGCTGGTATACGGCCAATCAGCCCAAATGCAGCGCGCCCTCGATCGCCAACGTTACTCCGATCGTATTATCAGCGCAGTGAATGCCGACGCCATTGGTGAGCTGCCCGATGCCAACGCCGCCGAAGCCCTGCAACGGATTCCCGGCCTGTCGATTGAACGCGACCAGGGCGAAGGCCGTTTTGTCCGCGTCCGTGGTATGGGCTCCGACTACAACTCAGTGTCGGTTAATGGTACCCAGATCCCGGCCCCCGAAGCCGGTACCCGTTCCGTGGCTCTGGATGTGATTCCTTCCAACCTGATCAGCTCACTGGTTGTGACCAAGTCACTGACTCCCGACATGGATGCCAACTCCATCGGCGGTGCGATTGAGATTGAAAGCATCTCGGCGCTGGATCGTGAAGGGCCGTTCTACAATGCCGATCTCGAATACAGCTACGACGAACTGACCGAAAACACCAACCCCAAACTCTCGCTCGGTGGCGGTACCACCATTGCCATGGACGGTGATCGCCGCCTGGGCATCGCCGCCGCGGCCAGCTACGAAAGCCGTGACTTCGGCTCGGAAAACACCGAAACCGGTGGTGCCTGGGACGACGGTGAGCTGGAAGAAATGGAAATGCGCGACTACACCATCAACCGTGAACGGATTGGTGCGGCGCTGAACCTGGATTACGAACACGACATCAACAACGCCTTCCACTTGCGCACCCTGTATTCCAAATTCACCGATGATGAACAGCGTCAGGCACTGATTGCCGAATTCCAGGAACTGGTCATCGAAGATGGCGAAGAAGAACGCGACGGCACCTCACGCGCCTCCGGTGACAGCGGTCTGGGAGAAGTCTCCCGCGAACTGAAAGATCGTAAGGAAACCCAAACCATCAAGTCCGTCACCTTTGGTGGTGAACACTTTATCAACGACTGGACGGTCGAATATGACCTCGGTACGTCCAGCGCCAAGGAAGACGAGCCAGACTCCATGGACAGCGCGGTGTTTACTGCGGAAGTCGACAACATCGGCTTTAACGGCAGCCGCCAACCCATCCTGTTTGGCAGCGAGCTGTACGACACCAGCAACTTTGAACTCGACGAAATCGAACGGGTGCGCAGCTACTCCTCAGATGATCTGAACGTCGCCAAAATCGACATCACCCGTGACCTGATCGTTGCAGACTACCCTGCCATGGTGAAGTTTGGTGGCAAACTGAAAAACCGTAAAAAACACATGGATGTCGATATTCGCAAGTACTCAGCGGATGACATTAGCCTGTCGGATTACACCTCTGGCAGTACCGATTACAGCCTTGGTAACTTTGGCCCATCCCTGAGCAGCAGCCAGCTACGCTCACTGATGAACACACTGGCCGCCGATGCCGACACCGAAGCAGACGCCGTGGCAGAAGGCTTTGTTGATTCACTGATCGAAGACTACACCATCGAAGAAGACGTCAACGCCGCCTATGTAATGGGCCGTATTGATATGGACCAGCTGCAACTGATTGGTGGCTTGCGCCATGAGCAAACCAAACAGAAGAGCAAGGGTTACGAAGTGAATGGCGACGACAACGAAGCCAACGTCAGCCGTACACATTTCAGCAACGACTACTCTCACACACTGCCATCCTTGCTGGCCAAACTCGACATCGCCCCGGATACCCAGGTGCGCGCTGCCTGGACCAACTCGGTTGTGCGTCCAACCTTTGAAATGATCCGCCCGAACGTTGCCATTGATGGCGACGAGCTGGAAGCAGGTAACCCGGACCTGAAACCGCTGGAATCCAGCAACCTGGATCTGGGCATCGAGCACTTTATGGGGAACGCCGGCGTTATTTCTGCATTTGCGTTCTATAAAAGCATCGATAACTTCTCCTACGAAACCGAGATCTCCGACAACGACTATTACAACAGTCTGGCGGGAGAAGACGACACCACAACCACTACCTTTGAAAATGGCCGCACTGCCACAGTCAAAGGGCTGGAACTGGCTTATTCGCAAAAATTCGCCACCCTGCCTGCACCGTTCAACGGCTTGCTGTTATCTGCCAACGTCACCTTTGTGGACTCCAAAGCCACCATTGAATCTGACGACGGCGACGAGCACCTGAGCCGCACCATCAGCCTGCCACAACAGTCGGATACCACAGGTAACCTGATGGTCGGTTACGAAAACGACACCATCAGCTTGCGCCTGGCCGCCAACTACAAGTCCGACTACCTGGATGAAGTCGGCAACCTGGAAGACAGCAGCGAAGACATCAAACAGTCAGCCCAGACTCAGGTGGACTTCAACGCCTCCTACAAGGTATCCGAGCAAATCAAGGTACGCTTCAAAGCGGCCAACCTGACCGACGAGCCTTACTATGCCTATCAGGGCAGCGAGCGCTACAACGCCCAATACGAAGACTACGGCCCAACCTACAGCCTGGGTTTGAGCTACACCAGCTTCTGATATCACGGGCTGGCACCGTCTGTGCCAGCAATAACCCCGGTGCTGTTTGACCGGGGTTATTGCCTCTGACTCCCGTACTGGCCACCAGCGGGGCATGATCCACGCGACAGAGAATTGTTATGAACGCACCCTCCAAACCGATCCACTTGTTATCAAAAGCCACCGCTGCCCTGACCCTGACGGCCCTGTCGGCCTGCTCCAGTCTCGACAGCCAACCGGAAACTCCAACCGCGGCCAGCGCGACATCCCAGCTTGCGGTTGCCCAATCTCCTCTCAGTGGCGAACATCTGCTGATATTACCGGGACAGCACCAGTTCAGTATCGGTCCAAGCAGCCCGGCACAACTGATCAACATCCAGACCGGCAACACCGAATGGCAGGCTGACTGGGCCGGTGAATTACTCGATGCCCGCGAAAGCAGCAACAACGGCCAGGCACAGATCCAGATCATCAGCCTCGACCAGCAAAACCAGTTACACCTGCTGACACTGACCGACACCGATCACCGCTGGACGCTGCAGCAAGACGCCGTCAGCACTCCGATTCAACAACCACTGGAAGGCCTGTGCCTGTATGCCCCGGACAGCGCTCACCCAACCGACCTGCAAGTATTCCTGCTGGGGGAAGATGCCAGCGCCCGGCAACAGCTGCTGAACCCAGCGTCTGACGACCGCAACACATCACTAAACATGACGTTGCTGCGCCAGTTCGCCACGGCTCCCGGTGCCCAATACTGTGTCACCGATGACCAGCGCGATACGCTTTATATCAGCGAAGAAAGTGTCGGCCTCTGGCGTATGAACGCCCGGGCCGAAAGTGACCCTATCCGCGAGATGATTGACCTGACCTCACCGTTTGGCCATATTCGCGGTGAATCCGGTGCCCTGACACTGAGCCAGGGCAGCCTCTGGCTGGCCGAAGCCGAAAGTTACCGTCTGCATCAGTACCAGCTGGATAACGGTCAATACCTCGGCAGCACCCTGCTGCAGGAACAGCTTGCCATCGACACCTTGCTGAGCGTCCCCAACGCCACCCAGGCCGGCGCTCTGGACAAGCACAGCGACGCCCTGATCAGCCTGACCCTGCCGTCAATCGCCGCCACCCGCCACGACAACATGATTGCCACCGTACCGGCCAATGGCGAAACCCAGCCCGTCCTGACCGCCGGAGATGCCGCCGACGACCCAGCCATCTGGGTCAATCCCAACCAGCCAGATGCCAGCCGGGTACTCGGCACCAATAAAAAACGGGGCCTGTACGTATACGACCTCGATGGCAACGAACTGCAAGAACTGCTGGTCGACCGGGTCAATAACGTCGACCTGCGCCAGGGTTTCCAGTACCGCAACCAGCCAATGGATATTGCCGCCGCCAGCCAGCGAGATCGCCACGCCATCGCCCTGTTCCGTATTGAACCGCAAACCGGTGTCGTCCACAGCGCCGGAGAAGTCGTCACCACTCTGGATGAAGTGTATGGCCTGTGCATGTACCGCAATCAGCAACAGCAGGTATTTGTATTTATCAACGACCAGGATGGCCGTTATCAGCAGTACCGTATTCTGGACAGCGATAGCGGCTGGCAAAGCCAGTTGGTGCGGGAATTTGCCGTCGCCAGCCAGCCAGAAGGCTGCGCCGCCGATGACCGGGCCCAGCGCCTGTTTGTTGGAGAAGAAAACCAGGCCGTCTGGACCTTGTCTGCCGAACCGGATGCCAGTACCGAGATGCACCAGGTGGCTGGCATCAGCGACCTGCTCCATGCCGATATTGAAGGCATGGATATTTACCAGACTGCCAGCGACAACTATCTGCTGGTATCCAGCCAGGGCAACGACAGCTATGTACTGTTCAGCGCCAACCCGCCGTATGCCTATATCGGCCGCTTCCGGGTTGGCCTTAACCCAGACAAAGGCATTGATGGCGCTTCTGAAACCGACGGCCTTGCCGTTAGCTCCGCCTTTTTGGGAGCACAATACCCACAAGGAATGCTGGTGGTACAGGATGGCCGCAACCTGATGCCTGAGCAAAACCAGAACTTCAAATACGTTGACTGGCGCGAGATCAAAAACCTGCTTGAACTCCCGTAAGGACCGTAGAGAGGGCCCCTGGAGGCCGAGGGATTGTAGCGACCCCAGGACAGCCACGGAGGGCGCCCCCACAATCTGGACGTTAGGTTTGACCGTAGGGACCGGCTCCGTCCGTGTCCCTTGGCCGATTCCGTCATGATGATGGGCTTAAAGAAAATCAACAGACAAACAAACCCCTACAATAAACCCCTAATACCCACATTATTAATAATGATATAACGCATTGCTCACACGACACGTATATCCGTAAGTATTTGTAACAGCAACAAATCAAAAGACCAAAAAAGAACCATTAAAATCCTGAAAATACAGGGACCTTGTCATTCACATTACTATTAAAACCATCAATAAAAGAAAAAAACCAATAAATTCAATTACATTCAAGAAAGTCACGATTATTTTTGATTTATGCTGATTTAATTCCTATACTTTTTACATAATTTATCTACTTTCTCTCACGCCTGTCCGCACGGTACCCTTCATGGAAAAAAATATTTCCAATACTGCAATGGAGAACGAATACACAGTAAAGACGTTTGGCTTGAGTTCATATGAACAGGGAATAATACACAAACAGTTACAATTACTGCGTTGCAGAACCAAGAAACCTTGGCTGTATCAAGGAGAAGGCCTGGATGCTCATCTGGTACTGGCCAGGAAACCAATAGATATTTGTCCATGGGGAATATTAGCCGTAATGGCCAATGAACATGTCATTTCTGACAGTTACAATTATTTACATTGTGACTGGCCACTGCGAATTATTGGATTACTGGATTTACTACATAACGCAGAAGATAAATTGCATAACAGGCCATTAGGTACTAGCACCCGGCAAGATTGGTTAAATACCCATGCAAGCCATAGCGGCCAAGAGAATGTGTTAGCCGATACCTTGCCCTCTCCCACGCTGATATCCGAGCAACTGGACAATCGTATCCAGCAACTCGCCAAGCACCAGTATTTCGAATTACAAATCCAGCAACACCAAGCCATCGTTGCCCGAGACGATAACAACCGTACGACGATTTACTCTGATAGTCATTCAAGCGGATTATTAGAAGCGCTGCTTGAACCACAAATGCCTTTTACCATCACCCAAACCCAGGCTGCTCCGGATAATGCCAGCCCACTTTCTGGCAAACACTCTTATCCCGTTGAACAGTTCCTGTGGGAGCTGGCCTGGAAAGAACCGATAGAAGACATCGGCAGCTGGGATAACAACACGGTCTTTCGTATCAAGCAATGGCCTCGTCTCGGCCAGTGGTACACCGAGCCAGCCATGTTTCAGTTGTCGGCTCTCTACGGCAAGAAATTCGCCTCGTTAAAAAGTGGCGAACAGCTCAGTGGCTTGCCCAGCAATCAGGTAGCTGCTTTTTTGCGAGCCTGTACCGTCGCCCGGTTGGGAGTTGTCAGCAAAGAAACCTCGCCAGCAGCAGAACCCCCACAACAGATTCCAGCACCGGTTTCCCCGAAACGGTCTTCCAACCTACTGGGAAGTCTGCGTAAAAGACTTGGATTGGCTTTTAATTTATGACCAAAGAAAACAAGATTATTTTTATTGGCCCAATGGGGGCCGGTAAAAGCACAGCCATCAGTACGATCAGTGACGAAGCGCCCGTTGCAACAGAAGCAAGAAACTCCAATACCGCACAGGTCAATAAAGCAACCACAACCGTGGCGATGGATTATGGGCGCATTCTTCTCGATAACAACGACAGCGTCCATTTATATGGTATTCCAGGTCAGCAGCATTTCAGTTTTATATGGCCGATTGTTGCCAAAGGGGCACTTGGCGCTATTTTATTACTCGATTGCAGCCAATCAAACTGGAAACAGCAACTATTGGTTTTTTTACAAGCCTTCGAATCAATGGCTCACTCCGGACGCATTGCTATCGCGCTAAACAGAAGTCTGTTCACTGATACCGAAGAATGCTTTGACATATTGTCGGAAGAGAATATTTTTGCCCCTGTATTTAATGCCGACCCCCGTAATCGCGATGATGTTTTATTGCTTCTCCAGGCCTTGATTGCCAACGCAGAATCAGAGGATTTCCTTGATGAATAACCCGATAGATCCATTGAAGTCCAACACCTTGATGGCTCGTTGTCACGAATCTTTGCTTGCGACCACGCAGCAATCAGACAACTTGAGTTATATGATTTTGTCGACATCCGATGGATACGTCATATCTCATACCGTACCTTTTGATACGACAGCAGACCCAAAACGCTTGGCGGCAATGGCGGCTTCGTTTGCCGGTATTGGTTCCAGTCTGGCCGCAGAAACCCAGCTGGAAGAAGTGGAAGGTAATATTATCGAAAGCAAAAACGGATTTGTGGGCTGCCACCTGATCCGAACCGACACCATGGATGCCGTTTTACTCGGTGTTTTTAACCAACATACAACTCATGGTCTCGCTCTGTGGATGCTTAAAAAAGCATCGGGAGATATCCGGGAAATCATGACCATTTTCAGCTCATAAATCAGAGAAATACAACATGAATAGCATTGAAACCAAACTGTCCCCACTAATGTCTGTTAACGGCGCTCTTGCAGCGGCTCTGGTCGACTACAACAGCGGAATGATGCTCGGCTCAATCGGTACAGGTCTGGACCTGGAGATTGCTGCAGCAGGAAATACCGAAGTTGTCCGTGCCAAGCTCAAAACCATTGAAATGCTGCAACTGAATCAGGATATCGATGACATCCTGATCACTCTGACCAGCCAATATCACCTGATTCGCCCAATGGACGCCGACCGCGGTCTGTTTATTTATTACGTACTGGATTCCACCAAAGCCAACCTGGCACTGGGCCGTCGTGCCCTGCAGTCGCTGGAAGGCACTATCTCTCTTTAATCGCTCACCAGTCTGCCAAGGTGGCAGAGCCACAGTCGAGAGTTGTCCACCGGCTGTTTGCCAGCCACAAAAAAGCCGCACAAGATACGCGGCTTTTTTGTGGCTTATGAACCGATCAGGCGTGTCAGTTACCTTGCGGTTTCATATGCGGAAACAGAATCACATCTTTAATGGTGTGTGAGTTGGTAAACAGCATCACCAGACGGTCAATTCCAATACCTTCACCGGCGGTTGGCGGCATACCGTATTCCAGCGCATTGATATAATCGGCATCGTAGTGCATCGCTTCATCATCACCAGCGTCTTTTTCTTCAACCTGTTTACGGAAACGTGCCGCCTGATCTTCAGCGTCATTCAGCTCCGAGAAGCCGTTGGCCAGTTCACGCCCGCCAACAAAAAATTCAAAGCGGTCGGTCACAAACGGGTTGGTATCGTTACGGCGTGCCAGCGGTGACACTTCCCACGGGTATTCGGTAATAAAGGTCGGCTGATCCAGCTTCTCTTCTGCCGTTTCTTCAAAGATCTCACAGATGTATTTACCGGCACCCCAGGCAGCCTGCTTGGGTGAGTCCTTGATACCAACCTGCTGGGCGTATTGCTTCAGCGTGTCGATATTGGCTTCTGCATTATTCAGCACCTCGGCGTCCATCTCCGGGTTGTACTTCAGAATCGCTTCAACCATGGTCATACGCTGGAATGGCGCGGCAAAATCGTAGGTCGATTCACCGTATTCAATGGTGGTATTCCCCAGCACGGTTTCAGCAATAAACTTCAACATGGCTTCGGTAATATCCATCAGATCGCGATAATCGGCGTAAGCCTGATAGAACTCGATCATGGTGAATTCAGGGTTGTGCCGGGTGCTGGTGCCCTCGTTACGGAAGTTACGGTTGATTTCGAATACCTTGTCGAAGCCGCCCACAACCAGTCGTTTCAGATACAGCTCTGGCGCAATCCGCAGGAACATATCAATGCCCATGGCATTGTGATGGGTCTCGAATGGCTTGGCTGTGGCTCCACCCGGAATGCTTTGCAGCATCGGGGTCTCGACTTCCATAAAGCCGCGTTGCGACAGGAAGTAACGGATACCTTCAATGATTCTGGAACGCACCAGAAAGGTGTTACGAGTCTCTTCGTTGATAATCAGGTCGACGTAACGCTGACGGTATTTCATCTCCTGATCACCCAGTCCGTGGAACTTGTCGGGCAATGGGCGCAGGGATTTGGTCAGAATACGCAATTCGTTGATGTCGTCGATCTCAACATACAGGTCGCCCTTGCCGGACTTCTGCAAGGTGCCGGAAACTCCGACAATATCGCCGATATCCAGTAACGGCCAGATCTCGCTTTCTTTCTGTTTGGGCTTGGCCAGATAAAACTGGATGGCGCCGCTGCTGTCCTGAATGCCAACAAAAGGGCCGCCACGACGCATCACACGACCAGCCACCACGACCGGGTGCTTCTCTTCCGCCAGCGTTGCCTTGTCCTTGTCGCCGTGTTCCGCCTTCAGGTCACCGGCCAGGTGTTTACGTCTGAAGTCGTTTGGATGGCCATTAGCAGCACTGCCTTCCCGCAACTGCTCCAGTTTGGCGCGACGTTCGGCAATCAGTTTGTTTTCTTCCTGGGCGGTTTGAGTCTGTTCGGTCGTCATTGTCTAACCTGAATATAAATAAGTTGGGCGCCAGACGTCGGGCATCGGACGCGTTATGTTTGTCGCTGGACATCGGGCGCGTGGCGCTTGTGATCGACTACCGGCCGGTGGTCGATCGCCGACGTCAGGCATCCAGCCGTTCACCATTAAAGCCCTTTTTTCAGGCTCGCTTCAATAAACTGATCCAGGCCACCATCCAACACTGCTTGCGTGTTGCGGGTCTCGACGCCAGTACGCAGATCCTTGATACGTGAGTCATCCAGCACATAGGAACGAATCTGGCTGCCCCAGCCGATATCGGACTTGGAGTCTTCCAGAATCTGGGCTTCGGCGTTCCGTTTCTGCAGCTCAAACTCGTACAACTTGGCCTTTAACTGCTTCATCGCCTGGTCTTTGTTCTTGTGCTGCGACCGGTCGTTCTGACACTGGGTCACAATATTGGTCGGCAAGTGAGTAATACGCACCGCCGATTCCGTCCGGTTGACGTGCTGACCACCGGCACCCGAGGCACGGTACACGTCGATACGCAGATCGGCCGGATTGATTTCAATATCGATATTGTCGTCCACTTCTGGCGACACAAACACAGAAGAGAACGACGTATGCCGACGGTTGCCGGAGTCAAACGGGCTTTTGCGTACCAGACGGTGTACACCGGTTTCGGTACGTAACCAGCCGTAGGCGTATTCGCCTTCTACCCGGATGGTTGCGCCCTTGATACCGGCCACTTCACCATCGGAGACTTCCATCAATTCGCCCTTGAAACCATGGGCTTCAATCCAGCGCAGATACATCCGCAACATCATGTTGGCCCAATCCTGGGCTTCTGTACCGCCAGAACCGGACTGGATTTCGACGTAGGCGTTGTTGGCATCCAGCTCACCGGAGAACATCCGACGGAATTCCAGCGCCTCCAGCTGTTGTTGCAGATCAGCCAGTTCCGACTCGACTTCGGCCACGGCTTCTTCGTCGTCTTCTTCGACGGCCATATCCAGCAAGTCTTTCAGATCTGCCAGGCCACCATCCAGATTGTCGATGGTCTTGACCACGGCTTCCAGAGCCGAGCGCTCCTTACCCAGATCCTGGGCGCGGGCGGCGTCATTCCAGACGTCTGGCTGGGCCAGCTCTTGCTCTACTTCTTCCAGACGCTCGGTCTTGTTGGCATAGTCAAAGATACCCCCTAAGCACGTCGGTGCGCGCCTTGAGGTCTTTGATGGTTTCGATGATTGGATTAATTTCCAAGGGGATACCTGTCTGTGTCACTGAACTGTAAGTCGATTGTCCTTCACTCGGAGGGTGAAGGAACCAAAAAGAGGCCGGTATTCTACAGAAATTTACACCAGACAGCCACGGCGGCGGCACGGCCTTGGCCCTTGTTCCTCTCCTGCACCGTTTTGAAGAATACCCGGCATTGTCGTCATCTGCTCCACACTATCCGGCCAGGGCAGACAACGCCGTTAATGCCTGCTTATACGCCTCGGCAGTGGCAGCTTTGCGTTCCGCCGGTATCAGGCTGACCCGGTTTTCGTACAGTTCCAGCAGCAGCACGTCATCCGGGAAACCGGCCAGTGCGGACTGGATATCCGCACTCAAAGCCTGCGCCAGAACAAGCCGTTGCTCCTGACCCAACGCTGGATCTCCCGGCAGGTCATGCCATGACAACCCCTCAGGCAAGCCCTGGCTTTCCCACCCTGGCTGTCCGACGATACGAAACAACAGTTTCTCCTGCGGTTTGGTGTCGTCATGGAACGGCGGCCGGAAAACCAGCGTATAACCGATGCCGGTGATGTCTTCCCGAACACCGGTTTTGGCGGCATCAACCTGAAAGCTGCAGTGACGTACCTGCAGCCCGGCCTTGGTGGCATCCAGTCGCAACTGACCCAGACGGGCATCCCGTGGGCTGGGTTTCAGGCCGTAAATCGACCCGATCACCGCCAGTACGACCAGCACAGGAATCAACCAGGTCACGAGGCCATTTCCTCCAGTTCAAGCCAGCGCTCTTCGAGTTGTTCAATTCTGGCTTCTGCCGCAGTCAACTCCGCCAATACCGCTTGTACGGTGTCTGCATCACCGGCATAAAAATCTGCCGCGTGTGTCGCCGCCGCCAGGGCATCGCGCTTGGCTTCTGCCGCCGCAATCTGGTCAGGTAACTGATCCAGCTCCCGTTGCAACTTGTAGGAAAGTTTTTTCGCCGCCGGTTTTGCTTCCGTCTTGACCGGTGCAGCAGGTGCTGGCTGTTTTGCTGATTGTTTTGCGGATTGCTGCGCAGCTTTCTGTGACTGCTTTTTACCGGCTTTTTGTTGCGCCTTGGCTGCCGCCTGTTTGGCCTGATGACGCGCCTCCCAGTCAGAATAACCGCCGGTTTGCTCGTCGATATGACCTTCACCTTCAAACACCAGCAGCTGGGTCACGACGTTATCAAGGAATGCCCGGTCGTGGCTGACCAGTAACAAGGTGCCCTGATATTCCATCAATCGTTCTTCCAGCAGCTCCAGGGTTTCCACGTCAAGGTCGTTGGTCGGCTCATCCATCACCAGCAGATTACATGGTTTCAGGAACAGCTTGGCCAGCAACACCCGGTTGCGCTCACCACCTGACAAGGCCCGCACCGGTGTCCGGGCACGCTCAGGGGGAAAGAGGAAGTCACCCAGATAGCCGATCACGTGGCGGCTCTGGCCATTCACCTCGACATGGTCTTTGCCATCGGCGACGTTATCTGCGATGGATTTATTGCCATCCAGCATATGCCGGGACTGGTCGAAATACGCCACTTCCAGCTTGGTACCCACCCGTAACTCACCGGATTGTGGTTGCAGCTGACCCAGTAACAATTTCAGCAGGGTACTTTTACCGGCACCGTTCGGGCCGACCAGACCAATCCG
Organism: Oceanobacter sp. 4_MG-2023; assembly: GCF_030689165.1. NCBI lineage: Bacteria > Pseudomonadati > Pseudomonadota > Gammaproteobacteria > Oceanospirillales > Oceanospirillaceae > Oceanobacter > Oceanobacter sp. 4_MG-2023. Next base: position 106,538 of record NZ_JAUYVV010000011.1, read on the forward strand.
GTCTCCACGCTGGATAATGGTTGAGAAATGCGACACCTGTGGCTGATCACCCCAGGCGTAACTGATATCGGTTGCTTCAAAAACGATTTTCCCGGACGAATCCGTACCGGTCATGCTGATATTGGCTGTGCCCTGACGTTCACGGCGTGCACCACGCTCGTTACGCATTTCTTTCAGTCGTTCGACCCGACCTTCGTTCCTGGTGCGGCGTGCCTTGATTCCCTGACGGATCCATTTTTCTTCTTCTGCCAGACGCTTGTCGAACAGCGCATTCTGGGTTGCTTCGTCTTCAAGACGCTTTTCCCGGTACTCAATAAAGCTGAGGTAATCCCCCTGCCAGATATACACATGGCCGCGATCGAGCTCGACAATCCGGGTGGCCAGATTTTGCACAAAGGCCCGGTCGTGACTGATAAATACCAGTGTCCCGCTGAATTGTTTGAGCTGTTCTTCCAGCCATTGGATAGTGGCGATGTCCATATGGTTGGTTGGTTCATCCAGAATCAACAGATCCGGTTCCGTCACCAGCGCCCGAGCCAGCATCACCCGGCGTTGCCAGCCACCGCTCAGTTCGGCAAAACTGCGCTCGGCGGGTAAATCCAGACGTTGAATAATTGACTCGACTTTTTGCTGCCAGCTCCAGCCATCATTGGCTTCGATACGGGTTTGCAGTTTTTCCATCAGGTTGAGATCGGCATGTTCACCCTTGTGGGTTTCTTCATGGTAGCGGGCGATGTCTTCCCCCACTTGCCCTAACCCCTGAGCCACCACATCGTAAACCGGAATATCCACTTTCTCTGGCAGCGCCTGTTGCAGCGTTGCCATGCTCAACATATCAAGGCGCTGAATCACACCATCGTCCGTGGTCACTTCTCCGGTCAGGACTTTTAATAAAGTAGACTTGCCCTCACCGTTACGACCAACAATACAAACCCGCTCGCCAGAGTGGATATCCAGATCCACCTTGTCGAGCAGTACATGATCACCAAAGGCCAACTCGGCCTGTTTCAAACTCACCAACACCATACAAATCGCCTGCAAACCGACAAAATCGCATCCCGAATATCGAATATACCGGGCCAGGCGCCCAGTTTACTGCCGCCGCTCCCCCCTTAACAGGCAAACCGCCACTGGATTGCAAAGTATTCATGGTAAACATCTGTCCAGAAGTAAACTATCCTTCGATGCACAACTACTATGACCGCCGCATCCACCGCCCAGAGCAAGCGTCCGGATTTGCCATATCAAAGGACTCAAGACCATGTCGATTACGTTTAACCGTGGCTACCTTGCCGCCGCCGCTGTCCTTATTGTGACTGTCGTCTGGATGCTGGCAGGGGCCGATACCGAACCCTTGGCTGCCAGGGAAACTGACCGATACCCGGATGCAACACGCCTGATACGGGTGCAGGTCGACGACCTGATACCCGAGCAGCATATCCGCTCACTCAAACTGTCGGGCAAGCTGGCGGCCAATCGCAACGTCACCATCAAATCCGAATTGCGCGCCAAAGTAACTGCGATTCATGTCAACAAGGGCCAGCGAGTCAAGCGCGGGCAATTGCTGCTCGAACTGGATACCCGCGACTGGCCAGCCCGGCTGCAGCAGGCACAGGCAACGGTGCGCCAGCGGCAACTGGAGCAACGAGGGGTAATCCAGCTCAACCAACAAGGGCTGGCAAATGAATCCATGCTCGTCCAGGCCGATACCGCCCTGGCAAATGCCCAGGCGGAACTCACATCAGCACGTTTACAGGTCGAAGCCGCTGCTGTCCGGGCACCCTTTGATGGCGTGATCAATAACCGCATGGTGGAACTGGGGGCTTTCGTCAAGGATGGTGAGTCGCTTCTGGAACTGGTTGATTTCTCTCCCTATCTGGTGGTCGCGGAAGCAGCCGAACAGGATGTGGGTTTACTCAGCCCCGGTATGACAGCAAGCGCCAGATTACTGTCCGGAGAGCTGGTAACAGGAACGCTGCGGTTTGTCTCATCGCTGGCGAATACTGCCACCCGCACCTTTACCGTCGAGCTTGAGCTGGCCAACCCACAGCATCATCCCATCCCGGCCGGACAAAGTGCCCAGCTGATTGTGCCTCTGGGCGAGCGTCAGGCTTACCATGTTTCACCGGCCCTGCTGGTGCTGGATGAATCCGGCAAGATGGGGCTGAAAACCGTCAATCAGGATAACCGGGTAGCGTTTGTCAGCGTGGAGCTGGAAGGCGCCGATCAGCATGGCGTCTGGGTTTACGGCCCGGAATCCGTGCGCCTGATTACCCAGGGTGGCGGTTTTGTCAAGGTTGGCCAACAGGTTGACGCAGTGCTCAAAAGTGCTCCCGGCACATCGCCCAGCCAGCCTGAGGGAGACTGATCATGTACGCTCTGATTGACGCGGCTCTCAGCCGCGCCCGCACGGTCATGATGGTGTTTGTACTGGTGATACTGGTGGGCCTGTCGGTGTTGTTTTCCATTCCCAAGGAAAGCTCACCAGACGTCACCGTGCCGTTTGTTTATGTCTCCGTCGCCCACGATGGGATTTCCCCGGAAGATGCCGACTCCCTGCTCTACAAGCCGCTGGAACGTGAATTACGCGGCCTCGATGGTTTGAAGGAAATGGTTTCGACGGCCACCACCGGACACTTGTCCATCATGCTGGAGTTCTACACCGATGTAGACATCGACCAGGCGCTGCTTGATGTCCGCCAGAAAGTGGATGACGCCCGCAGCGATCTGCCGGAAGACAGCCACGAACCCCGTGTACTCGAAATCAACGTCGCCCTGTTTCCGGTCGCCGTTGTCACCCTTGCCGGCGACGTCAGCGAGACGGAGCTCTACGCCGTCGCCAACGACCTGCAGGATCGTCTCGAAGCCTTGCCGGGCGTGCTGGAAGCCACGATTCAGGGCAAACGCGAAGAAATTGCCGAAATTGTCGTCGATCCGGTGCGCATGGATAATTACCAGCTCTCCATGGTTGAGCTGTCCAATCTGGTCTCCAACAATAGCTCACTGGTTGCCAGCGAAGATTTACAGAACGAAGCCGGACGCTTCAGTATCAAGATTCCCGGGCTGGTCGAGAATATCAACGATATTCTCAATATGCCGGTCAAGGTCAGTGGTGATCAGGTGGTGCTGTTCCGAGACATTGCCGTTGGCCGTCTGGCCTACAAGGATCGTAACAGCAGTGCCCGCATCAATGGCCAGCCCGCCGTGACACTGGAAATCAAGAAACGGATCGGCTCCAACATCATCGAAACCATTAATCAGGTTCGCGGTGTTATCGATACCGTGTCGCCCTACTGGCCCGCGGGCATCGACGCCAGCATTATTCAGGATGGCTCCAGCGAAATCGAAAGCATGCTCAACGACCTGTTCAACAATGTATTGGTCGCCACCCTGATGGTGATTGTACTGGTATTGGGTAGCCTCGGATTGCGGAACTCATTCCTGGTTGGGCTGGCGATTCCGGGGGCCTTTCTGATGGGGCTAATCTGGCTCAGTCTCACCGGCAATACCATGAATATGGTGGTGTTGTTTGCTCTGATTCTGTCCGTCGGCATGCTGGTCGATGGCGCTATCGTCGTCACGGAATACGCCGACCGCCGCCTGGCTGACGGCGCCACTCCCAAGCAGGCCTATGCCGATGCCGCCAAACGGATGGCCTGGCCAATCACGGCATCAACCGCCACCACGCTGGCGGTCTTTTTGCCTCTGCTGTTCTGGCCCGGCACCACCGGCGACTTTATGAAGTATTTGCCATTGACTCTGCTCTATACCCTGACGGCTTCGCTGGTAATGGCGCTGATTGTTGTGCCAACCCTGGGGTCATTGATCAGCCGTCAAGGCGGTTATGAAGACGGGGCCATTGCCCGACTAAAAGCCGCCGAACGGGGCGATTTCCACCTTATCGGCGGCTTCACCGGAGGCTACGTGCGCCTGTTACGGACTGCCTTGCAGCGGCCACTGACGGTGCTGGTGCTGTGTTTGCTGACACTGGTGGCTTCGTTTGTCTTTTATGGCCAGCACGGCCATGGCGTGGAGTTTTTCCCCGATGTTGACTCTGATATCGGCCTGGTGGATATCCGCGCCCGAGGTAATCTTTCCATTCAGGAGCGCGAAGCACTGGTCTTGCAGGTCGAACGACATATCTTTGCTCTCGACGATGTCGATTCAATCTACACCACCACCTTTGCCAAGGCCCCTAACGATGCCGCCCCGGATCTGGTCGGCCGTATCCAGATAGGGCTGGCGGACTGGGAGCAACGCCGCCCCGCCAATACCGTCCTGGCCGATATTGAACAACGCAGCGCGGCCATCCCCGGCATTATTGTCGAAACCCAGAAAAAACAGGGCGGCCCTCCCAGTGGGGCCGATATCCAGCTGCAGCTGACCGCCAACAGTGGTGACGCCATTATTCCGCTGCTGGAGCAGGTCCGGGAGATATTTGAGCAGGATGCCGATCTCAAAGACATCCGTGATGATCGCCCGTTAGAGGGCATCGAATGGCAACTCACGGTCGACCGTGAACAGGCCAGCCGCTACGGAGCCAGTATTTCTGCCACCGGCGGCATGGTACGCATGCTGACTGGCGGCCAGAAAGTCGGTGCCTTTCAGCCTGATTTTACCGACGACGAAGTGGACATCGTCTTGCGTTACCCGGAATCCCGCCGCACCCTGGCAGATCTGGATGGCTTTAATATCTCAACGGCCTATGGGCTGATTCCCGCTTCGCAATTCCTGACCCAGACCGCTGAGCCTCGCTCGGGCGATCTGGTGCGGATCGATGGCAAACGCCGTTACCGCCTCACCGCCAACGTGCGTGATGGCGTCAACGCCAATGCCAAAATCCAGCAACTCAGCGAACAGATGAAAGATCTCGACTGGCTCGGTGCCGGTGTCGAGCCCAGATTCCGTGGCGACTTTGAACAAATGGCCGAAACCGGCAGCTTTCTCGCAACCGCGTTTTCCATTGCCATCTTTATGATGGCAACCATTCTAGTCACCCAGTTCAACAGCTTTTATCAAGCCACATTGATCATGAGTGCCATTATCCTGTCGATTGTCGGCGTGCTGATTGGCTTGCTGATTCGGGGCGAAGCTTTCGGCATCGTGATGAGTGGCGTAGGCGTGATCGCCCTGGCAGGTATTGTGGTCAACAACAATATTGTCCTGATCGATACCTATAATCGCCTGCGGGACGAAGGGCTGGATGCCATTGACGCCGCCCTGCGTACCGGTGCCCAGCGTCTGCGGCCGGTATTATTGACCGCGATTACGACCGTCCTCGGCCTGATCCCGATGGTGATGCAGTGGAATATTGACCTGATTCATCAACACACCAGTGTTGGCGCTCCTTCTTCACAATGGTGGACCCAGCTGTCTACCGCCATTGCCGGAGGGCTGACTTTTGCCACCGTACTGACTCTGATCCTGACACCTTGCTTGCTGATTCTGGTCGACCGACGTTCCAACTCAACCAGGCGCTCAACGAAACAGGCAGAAACTGGCTGATTTTTATGCAAGTGCCTGAATAAATTTAAAAAATCAAAGATTTATGTTTGACAACGAAGGCTCTACGAGTAGAATGCCCACTCGCTTTTGAGACCAAGGGTGATTAGCTCAGCTGGGAGAGCATCTGCCTTACAAGCAGAGGGTCGGCGGTTCGATCCCGTCATCACCCACCAAAAGCGAAAGTTGGAAGAATTGGACTGGTAGTTCAGTTGGTTAGAATACCGGCCTGTCACGCCGGGGGTCGCGGGTTCGAGTCCCGTCCAGTCCGCCAATTCTTACAACAGCAGTACGATAGACCGAAGGGTGATTAGCTCAGCTGGGAGAGCATCTGCCTTACAAGCAGAGGGTCGGCGGTTCGATCCCGTCATCACCCACCAA